>NZ_JBFULT010000102.1:0-16039 GCF_054049755.1 Bradyrhizobium sp. P5_C11_2 | reverse complement strand
CGCCTATTTGGGGCGGCCCGACGAAGCGCTGGAGCGATTGCAGAACGTATGGCGTCTCAATCCCTTTGATCCCTTGAACTTCTATTTTTGGATCGTGGCGGGAATTGCCGAATTCGTCGCTGGGCGATACGATGAAGCGATCGTTTACCTGAACAGGTCACGGCGGGCAAATCTACTTTTTCGTCCCTGTGTACGAACTCTGGCCGCCGCGCTTGCACTTTCGGGTGACGAAGCTGGAGCTGAATTGGCGGCTCGACAGCTTCTCGAAATCGAACCATCGTTTAGAGTCTCAACTTTCGTTTCCTGGTATCCGCTGCGGAAGGATGATCTGGATCGTTTCGCGAAGGGATTGCGCGCCGCGGGGTTGCCGGAATAGCCAAATACAAATTTCAAGCACCTGGGAGGCTTATTATGGGAGCTGGAGCAGGAGCGGGCGCAGGTGCTGGAGCGGGCGCAGGCGCTGGAGCGGGCGCAGGCGCTGGAGCGGGCGCAGGCGCTGGAGCGGGCGCGGGTGCTGGAGCGGGCGCAGGTGCTGGAGCGGGTGCTGGAGCGGGCGCAGGTGCTGGAGCGGGTGCAGGTGCTGGAGCGGGTGCAGGTGCTGGAGCGGGCGCAGGAGCCGGTGCGGCGTACAGTGCCGAAGCGGGGCCGGGCACGGGGCGCAGTTTTTACGCAACCCCCTCGGACCTGGACTTTCGACCTTGGGCACTCGACTTTACTCCTGATGATGCTGGGAATCCGCCGTATCCGTGGCAGGAAACTGTAGATCCCTATCAGGTCGATGCAACCGGGCAGGATGCGTTCCTCGAATGGACGACCGATGATTGGGACCCGGCATTGCGGTTCTGGACGCTTCCATACGACCGTCATCTCACTCAATGGCTGAAGGCCGTCGATCCTTCTCGACCGTCAATCATGGCGGCGCGCGAATTCGGCGGCCAGCCCCATCAATGGCAATTCGGTCGGGCTGACCTGCTGGCGAGAAGCTGGCTGGAGAGCCTCGATCTGGCGTGGCAGCCCGATCCCCTTTTAAATCCTCAAAATCCTAACGCGAACGCCGGCGCCTCGCCTGCCGGATGGACCGCGGCGAAGGGCGCGGCCTTCAACTCGATCCTCGGCGAAATCGAACAACTGCAAATGTTGATGCAGGACGATCGCGATCGCTATATGGCCGAAATCATCGAGCAGGCGGATGGCAGTGCCGGCTACATTACTGCCTTCATCGATACGAGTGAATCACGGCGCCCGTGGACAATGGAGCTCGTCAACTGCGGGTACGCCATCGGTAACGTCGCATATTTTTATTACAAGCAGCAGTTCAGCCGCGTTCGCCCATCGACGTTATGTCCAGGCCTGGCGCCTCCGTTCGGTCCTCCCGCCCATCCGTCGTTTACCAGCGGGCATTCCTTCATCGGTCATTTCATCGCGCTTCTGCTCCTGGAAATACCGGCGCTTCGCCAGCGCTACGGCTTGTTCGCCGCTCCATACAACGGTTCGCCGGGCAAGGCAGTCGACCCATGTTTACCCGTAACGGTGACCATTTCTTTGGCTAACCCCGCTGTGGTCACGGGGAACGTGGCGCTAAACGCCGGCGACCCGGTGTTTTTCCAGACGACGGCTGGTGGCGCGCTTCCGGCGCCGATTACGCCCGGAACGACTTACTATGTGATAACGACCGGGGTGGCTGGTGTCTTTCAGATTTCCAGTTCTCCGCCGAACCCCAACACTACGCCTACTCCCATTAGTACTCTCGGAAGCACGCAGTCGGGCACACAAACACTTGTCCGAAACCCACTGGCAGGGCGTCGCGAGATTGATTCGCCGCTGCTTTGGCTTGCCGGGCGTATCGCCAAGAACCGCGAACGTCTCGGCGTCCACTATGCTTCCGACTCGGCTGGAAGTCGTCACATTGCAGCCGGTATTTGGCGAGCGCTGCTGCACGACAACACGACAAGCCGMATCAATTGTCCGACGCTCTACTCGGTGCTCGCCCACGCAACCGCCGAGTGGCCGACCAAGTGGCCCTGACCGGGCCTTGTCCCTTTTGCCCGGCCGACCTGAACAACGAAGCGCACGTCATACTATCGGGCTGCCGCTAGGGGCCAACGACGATGAGACCAAGGTTGTTGTCATTGGGTACGAGGTCAATGAGTTCCGTGGGCAACTGGCTGCACGGGAAGGACGTCGTTGGATCAGTGTTGGCGGCATCGTCCCCGCAGGTTGCGATAGCCAGCACCAGATAGCGGGTGTTGGACGGCGGTGGGTTGTTGAACGTGAAATCAAATTCAACAGGCGGCGCACCTGGGTCAATGGTTTGGCCGGGGCCTGGTGACCGGGTGCACGGTTCCCACTGCATATCCTTCCATTTCGGCGGAGGACTGCCACTGGGCCATGCGTGCCACCAAACGGTGACTTCAACATTCGTTGCCTGTTGACCGCCGCGGTTTCCGACCTTCACGGAAATATTGCTGCCCGACACGACGATCGCGCTTTGGTCGGCTTGCCACAAGGGCGGAGCATCTGAACCGGACTGGTGGGGATCCCAATCGAGCGAGACCGGATTGTAGCTGCCGGGCCCATACGCGATATCGCCGTAGGGCGAGGCTTCCGAAAGTGGCCGCCGGTCCAGAATGTAGACGTCGACCGGCGGTGGAAGGCCTGGCGCGTTGCTGATCGTTCCGGCAACGGCATACAGGCCCTGGACTTCGAACGCCCAGCGAATGACCTTGTGCACACAGCCACCGATCCTGTGGAACGAGAAAGATTTGGTGCTGTACGGTGGCGGAGGAAAGGTCACGTCCCACAGGACGTCCCAGGAACTGGTGCCGATGTCGGCGTCGATCAGCGCGGAGACGAGCTGATCCGGTTCGTTGGCCAACACGGTGGTCGATGTCGGCAGAATCTGAATCCCCCTCATGATGAGGTAGACGGAATAGTGCGAAGCCGACTCGCGGGCGAGTTGGTCAGGCTGGTTTTGCATTCCCACCGCCTTCGTGTCGCCGCCGATAGCGCGGTACAGCCGGAACAGCGATGATGAAAGAATCTGCTCGGTCCAGTAACCCTTGCGTCGGGGCGGCGTTGAATCGGGCACCTGGGACATCGCATAGTGCAACGAGCCGCCCCAGCTCCATCCATGCGACACGCATCGGTCGTGGCGACGCGGCGCAAACACCCACGGGAATGTCGCGCCGCGCCAATTGGCATCTCCGGCCAGTTGCGATTGCGGGTCCGAGACGATCGCCGCGAGCGCGTCGCCGGCGCTGTGGGCGAAGCGAAATTCCAGCTCACCGACCGAGCACATCAGAAGCACGTGCCCGATCTCATGCCAGATCCAGCGCGCGTCGGCCGCGATGCCAAGTGGCTCAGCTGGCGAGCGTGTTTTTCCGTCCCATGGCTTGCGCGCCCGGGTCGAAAGGTCGGCCAGCGCCAAATGCAGTTGCAGGATCGGACGATCGCTGAGCTTGGTCGGTCCGACGTAGTCGACCAGCCAGCCCTCCGGAAGAACACGCGCATTGACGGTCTGGCCGTCCTTGCCGGGGCCTGGCCGCACCCCGGAGCGATAAAAGACCTTGAGCGGCAGGCTRGCGATCCGAAAGTACGAAACCGCACTCATTCCATACGCATCGAGCCGCTCGAAGAATTGCCGGACATTGTTGTACGCGCTGATTGCCGCGAAGTCGTTCGATCGAACGAGAGGCGCGGACGTGTCGGGTAGATCGACCGTCTTCGGATCTCCTGGGTAAGGGGGAGGGGGAGGACCGTCGGCAAGGACAAATCCGGGGCAAACCACCACCCTTACATCTTCGATGAATCCGGCTGGCTCTGGATAGGGCGGTTCCGGGTAAATCAACGGATCCGCCTGATGCGCGGTGATTTCCTCATCGTCGCGATAGTGCTCGAGTTCTTTTTCGGTGCGTGTCGGGCGCCGCTTGCGAAGATCGGTCGGCGCCTCCTGCGACGCAGGATCAAGCGGAAACACCCACGCGTGCCCAGGCGTCATCGCATCGGCGACGAGCTCAACCTTGCTGACAAGAGCCCCAGCCTCTGTCGGCGTCCCCGAGAACACGAACGAATACGGCGTAGCCCTGGTTCGGCCGCCCTCCGTCTCAGGCTTGCTCGTGGCTTGCCACTGGACACGCGGTGTTCCGTCCCGTGTTCCGTCGGATGCGGCGGCGATCCGGGCGCCTCGAATGGACACGGATTGATTTTTCAAGCCAAGCTGCTTGGACATCTGGGTCTTGACATGAAAAAGCCTGTCCGGATTGAAGATCGGCGCGAACTCGTCCTTCTCTACCAAATTGAATACTCGGGGGGTGCTGTAAGGGCCGAACGGAAGTGACGCGGTCATCCCGGTAATGCGTGTTTCGTATTTTCCGTTCTTCGGCCGCACATGCACAACCACGCGGATGCCGAACCCGGAGCCCAGGAAATGGCCGGGCGGTTTGAGCTTGTCGGGAATCCACTCGGAAGCCACCAGAATCACGGTCTGATCGACAAGCTCGCCTGCCCGCGACTTACGCTCAACTCGGAACGAGACGAACGGGTCGCCGGCATTGTCGTCGTCCGGCTTCGCGGGGGGCCAGCCAAGGGGCAACCACCGGAAGAAGCCTGAACGAGGCTTGATCGATGCGTTCGAGATGGTCGTGTGCACTGACGGGAGATGGATTCGCGGATCGATCTTGGAATTCCTCGTCACCGCTTTGAGGTATTCATTGCCCAGACGCTGCATGTGACGATCATCAATTGCGTCGACGGTTTTCAGAAACGGAGCCGTTGGATGACGCAGCAAAATAGAAGTCGGTGCGTTGGCCGCGTCGCCCCAGCGCTCGCTCCAGAGCGCATATTTGCTGGGACGCCACTCCGCTGAATCGCGCGGTCCGCGAGCAACTTCATCTGCCATCTGCCACCCCTCCTGCTTGAGGCGCCCGTCACACTGTGACGGAGCTCAATGGTGTGCGCGCTTGCGCCTGGCGTCGTTGTCGATGAATTCTACTCCATGCCGGCATCTCGCGATAGCCGTTCCAGCTGGTATGGCCTCATCATGGAGGCGGCGTGTTTGCAACCTGCAAGCAGAACGGCCGGCCGAATGGGGCGCGATTGCGCGCCCGACCGCCGGCAAGCCTGCACCAAACAAGCTCGATTTATGAGTACGCGCCTGGTGATCAACCTTCAGCGCACAGGTGGCGGACTGGTTCGTCGTCGGCCGCGGCCGGCATTGCGATCTTCCGCCGCAGGCAGCCTCAAGAGAAGTCCTGCGTCAGCGTCGTGGCGAACCGCTCCAGCGCCCAGTCGACCTGGTCGCTGGTGATCACCAGCGGCGGGGCGATGCGGATCGTATGCTCATGGGTATCCTTGGCGAGGATGCCCTTGCCCTGGAGCGCCTCGCAGTAGCGGCGTGCGCGGCCGGCCTCGGGATGCAGCTCGACCGCCAGCATCAGGCCGCGCCCGCGCACCTCGCGGATCGTGTTGGCACGGATGTCTTTCAAGCCTTGCAGAAAGCGCGCGCCCTGGCTGGCGGCGTTCTCGATCATGCCTTCCTCGACCAGCACGCGCATCGCCGCGCGCGCCACCGCGCAGGCAAGCGGGTTGCCGCCGAAGGTCGAACCGTGCTGCCCGGGTCTCAATGTCCCGAGCACTTCGTTGTTCGAGAGCACGGCCGACACCGGATAGAAGCCGCCGGACAGGGCCTTGCCGAGCAGCGTCACGTCCGCCTCGATGCCCTCGTGCTGTTCGGCGAGCAGCTTGCCGGTGCGGCCGAGCCCGGTCTGGATCTCGTCGAGCACCAGCATCACGTTGTTGGCGGTGCAGAGCTCCCGCACCCTGGTGAAATAGCCGTCGGGTGGAATGATGACGCCGGCTTCGCCCTGGATCGGCTCGACCAGGAAGGCGACCGTGTTCGGCGTGATCGCTGCTTCCAGCGCCGCGGCATCGCCGAACGGGATGATCCTGAAGCCCGGCGCGAACGGCCCGAAGTGTCCTCGTGTCTCAGGGTCCGTTGAAAAGCCGACGATGCCCAGCGTGCGTCCGTGGAAATTGTCGGCGCAGACGATGATCTCGGCGTGGCCGTCCGGCACGCCCTTCACCTCATAGCCCCATTTGCGCACCGACTTGATCGCGCTTTCGACCGCCTCGGCGCCGCTGTTCATCGGCAGCACCCTGTGGGAGCCGGTCAGCGCCGCGATCTCTTCGTAGAACGGGGCGAGCTGGTCGTTGTGGAAGGCGCGCGAGGTGAGCGTCAGCCGGTGCGCCTGTTCCACCATCGCCGCCAGGATCCTGGGGTGGCAGTGGCCCTGGTTGACCGCCGAATAGGCGGAGAGGCAATCGAGATAACGGTTGCCGTCGGTATCCCAGACCCAGACGCCTTCGCCGCGCGACAGGACGACCCCGATCGGCTCGTAATTATGGGCGCCAAAGCGTGCTTCGGTTGCGAGGAAATCAATGACGGACGAACTCATCTTTCGTCACTCCATTGCTGCGTGCCGCGCTCGAATTGATCGGGGCCTCAGCGAGGTGCGCGATGCCGCTGATTTGCCTCCCCTTGTCAAATGGTTACGCGAATCCACCAAGGCAATCTTGCGCCAACCGCCGCTACTTTGCATGGGGTTGTTTGCGACTTTTTTGTTTTCGGGCCTCAACCGATCGCGCAGGGCACGCTCAAAAAGCCGCGGAACCGCACCCGTCCGCCGCGCACCGGCTGACCGCTCACCGCATAGTTCGGGAAGCGCGCCAGGAAACGCGAGATCGCGAKCGCGCCTTCGAGCCGCGACAGCGACATGCCGGCGCATTGATGCGCGCCGGTGGCGAAAGCGAGATGCCGGTTCGGCGTGCGCGCGATGTCGAAACGTTCCGGATCCGGAAACTGCGCGGGATCGCGGTTGGCTGCACCAATGCACAGCGTGATCGACGTGCCCGGATCGAGCATGACGCCGCCGAGCTCGACCCGCTCCGTGGTCATGCGGTTGCCGAGCTGGTTCGAGCTTTCGTAACGCAGCATCTCTTCGACGGCGGTCTTGATCAGGTCCGGATTGTCGATCAGCCGCCGTTTCTGGTCCGGATTCCGGTGCAGCGCCACGAGGCCGTTGCCGATCAGATTGGTGGTGGTCTCGTGGCCGGCATTGAGCAGGAAGATGCAGTTGTGCAGCAGCTCCTTCTCGGTCAGCCGCTCGCCATTCTCCTCGCCCTGGATCAGCCGCGTCAGCACGTCGCGCTCGGGATTGCCGGGCTTCTCGCGCCGGCGCGCAACCAGCGTTTGAAGGTAGGCGAGAAAATCCGTCACCGCCTTGTTGCCGCGCGCAGCTACTTCCGGCGACACCACGGGCTCGAGCGCACCGAGGATCGCCAGCGACCAGTCGCGCAGCGGCGCGCGCTCGTCGTGGGGAACGTCGAGCAGGTTGCCGATGACTTCAATGGGGATCGAGGCGGCGAAATCCTCGATCAGCTCGCAATGACCCTTGGCGGCGATCGCATCGAGCAGGCCGTCCACCAGCGTGATGAGATCGCCCTCCATGCCCGCGATCGCGCGCGGCGACAGCGCGCCCATGATCAGGCGCCGCACCCGGGTATGCGCCGGCGGATCGTTGAAGACGAGGCTGGTGGTGTGGTGCTCGTAGAGCGGGGTGTCGCCGTATTTCGGCGCGAACTCGCGCTTCTTGTCCGAGCTGAACGATTTCGTATTCTTGTAGGTGGCGACGAGGTCGTCGTAGCGGGTCAGGAACACGGTGCCGTTGGGCAGGCGCTTGACCGGCTCGTTCTCCCGCAGTGCACGATAAGTCGGGTACGGATTGTCGTAGAATTCCGCCGTCAGCTTCTCGAGATCGAACCTGGCCGCCAGTTCTTTCGCATCTGCGTTCATGCCGCCATACTCGCTGGTTGAGACCGATATGCCGTTTTCGCTCTTTCGAGCGGTGCGGGTCACCGTCTACAGTCGCGCCGTCATTTGCTAGCCGACCGGACAGGAAAATGCACGCCCGCGCTGACGCAGCCGAGACGGCCCCGAATTGGCCCGACGATATTTTCGCGACATTGCAACGCTTCGACGTCCGGCAGGTGCCCTACGTGCCGGACGCCGGCCATTCGAAGCTGATCCAGCGCGTGCTCGCCTCCTCCACGATGCGCGGCATTCCGCTGACGACGGAGGAGGAGGGCGTGGCGCTGTTGGCCGGGGCCTGGACCGGCGGGCAGCGCGGCGTGCTGCTGATGCAGTCGAGCGGGGTCGGCAACTGCATCAACATGTTCTCGCTGATCCCGATCCTGCGCTTTCCGTTCCTCACGCTGGTGACCATGCGCGGCGAGTGGGGCGAGTTCAATCCGTGGCAGGTGCCGATGGGATCGACCACGCAAGGCGTGTTCGAGCTCTCCGGCATCAAGGTGCTGCGCGCCTCCAATGCGGCCGAGGTGCCGGCTGTGTTAGAGGCGGCCGCAGCTCAGGCCTATAACGCGCTCACGCCGACCGCCGTCCTGTTGTCGCAGCGCCTGATCGGCGCCAAGGTTTTCACCAAATGAGCAAGGCCAATCTCCTCGACCGCCGTCAGGTGGTGTCCACGCTGCTTGCGGACCGCAAGGACGTGGTTGCGATCGGCGGCTTGGGTGCCTCCACCAACGACATCACCGCCGCCGGCGACCACGCGCGCAACTTCTATCTCTGGGGCGGCATGGGCGGCGCCGCGATGATCGGGCTGGGGCTCGCACTGGCGCAACCGAAACTGCCGGTGCTGGTAATCACCGGCGACGGCGAGATGCTGATGGGCATGGGCAGCCTCGCCACCATCGGCCTCCAGAAGCCGTCCAACCTCTCGGTCGTGGTGCTCGACAACGAGGCCTATGGCGAGACCGGCGGCCAGACCAGCCACACATCCGCGGCGGCCGACCTTGTCGGCGTCGCCAGGGCCTGCGGCATCCCGGACGCCTGCGCGATCTCGACCATGGCCGAGGTCGAGGCCTTCGCCAAAGCCGTCCAGGACGTCTCGGCGGGGCCGCGGTTTGCCAATGTGAAGATCGGCAGCGCCAACGTTGAGCGGACTCTGCCAAGCCGGGACGGGACCTATATCGTCAACCGGATCCGCGGCGATCTCGGCTTCCAGCCGATCTGACGCCAGCCGGGAAGCAGTTCTCCCGCACCTCCGCCCCCGCGGCGTGTGGCCAATTTCCAACGAATTTGCACCCATTTAGGTTGCGATGCAGCATTCTGCTTGACTTTTGCGTGGGTGAGTGCTTACTCACTAACATRAGCTCACTGCGAATGACGAGCGACCTGAGGCGTCAATTAATCCTCGGCGCCGCAAAGCGCTGCTTTGCCAGGCACGGCTATACCGGCACCACGACCAAGAGCGTGGCGGCCGCCGCTGCCATTTCCGAGGCGCTGCTGTTCAAGCATTTCCCGTCCAAGGCGGCGCTCTACGCCGAAATCCTCAGCGATGAATGCGAGGCCGATCCGGCGCTGATGGATCTCATGGAGCGGGACCCCTCGACTGCCACCCTGGTCGAATTGATTCGCGGTATGGTTGAGCATTTCCTGCAAATCGCGGACGGTCCCGATCAGGAAGAGGCGGAGCGCCTGCGACTGATGGCCACGAGCCATTTGGATGATGGCGAATTCGCGCGTTTGCTATATGCCAAGATCGAGAAGCTGATCGGGGCGGTCTTCGTCGCTTCGCTCGAGCGCGCTGTCGCCGCCGGCGATGCGCGCCCGTGCACCGGCGAGCCGCTCAATCTGTTCTGGTTTGCGCATCATTCGGTGATGACCGCTGCGTTGACCAGGCTGCCGGCCACGCCTTGCCTCGCTTACGACGGGGCGGACGACCTGGGGCGTCAGCTCTGTGAGTTTCTCCTGAGGGGTATCGGACTTAACGACGCCGCAATTGCTTCGCATTTGGGCCGCGATCAGGCCGCGGATGCGGGCAAGACGGCGATTGCAGAAAGCGCATGACATGAACATCGTAACCGAACACAAGATTTCGGGCGAACCGATCGACAACAAGGCTCCCAAGCGTCCGGTTCGGCCGGTGCTGTGGTTCATCATCGTCGGCACGCTGCTGGGCGTGCTCGTCGGTGGTCTCGTCTGGTTCAATTATTTCCGCGGCCAGATGATCAAGCAGTTCTTCGCCAGCAACAAGCCGCCGCCGGTCGCGGTCAGCGCCGCCGAGGCGAAGTCGGAAGTGGTGCCGAACCTGTTGACCGCGGTCGGCGGGCTTGCCGCCGTGCACCAGGTCGACGTCAGCGCCGACGTCAACGGCCGCGTCACCGAGATCAAGTTCGAGCCGGGCACGCATGTCGAGGCCGGCACACCGCTGGTGCAGTTCTTCGACATGCCGGAGCAGGGCGACCTCGCCAATTTCAAGGCGCAGGCGACCGTCGCGCAGCTGTCGCTCGACCGCGCCAAGCAGCTGGCCTCGCGCCAGTTCGGTCCGCAGGCGACCGTCGATAACGCGCAGGCTGCCTACGATCAGGCGCTGGCCGGCATCGCCAAAACCGAGGCCGTGATCTCGCAGAAACTGGTGCGCGCGCCGTTCTCCGGCGATCTCGGCGTGCGCAAGGTCGAGGTCGGCCAGTACCTGACGGCCGGCACGGCCATCGTCTCGCTGACCGATCTGTCGGAGCTGTGGGCCAACTTCACCGTGACGGAAAAGGATTCCGGCAACCTCAAGGTCGGCCAGCCGGTCCGGCTCAAGGTCGACGCCTATCCTGGCCGCACCTTCGACGCCAAGATCACCACGATCGAGCCGCAGATCTCGACCGACACCCGCAACATCCGCGTGCAGGCGACCGTCGCCAATCCGGAGAAGATCCTGAAGCCCGGCATGTTCGTGACCACCACGGTGGTGCTGCCGAACAAGCCGGCGGTGATCACCGTGCCGGAGACCGCGGTCGACTACACGCTGTATGGCGACTCCGTGTTCGTGATCACCGAGAAGAAGGAAGAGGACGGCAAGACCAGCCTGAGCGCCGTGCGCACGTTCGTGCAGACCGGCAACCGGGTCGAGGGTCGCGTCGAAATCATCAAGGGCGTGAAGCCGGGCGACAAGGTTGTCGCAGTCGGCCAGCTCAAGCTGCAATCGGGCGCGGCGGTGTCGATTTCGACCGACCCGGCCCCGCAGATCCCGGCGCAGCCGCCGCGCTATTGATACCGCAAACGTCGCAGCATGATCCGGCACGGCCGGATCATGTTCGTGCAAGTCAACGAAATCGAGATCGCCGCGATGCGCTTTACTGATATTTTCATCAAACGCCCGGTCCTGTCGGTCGTTGTCAGCCTGCTGATCCTGCTGATCGGCCTGCGCGCGGCGATGGTGCTGCCGATCCGGCAATACCCGAAGCTGTCGAACACGGTCATCAACATCACGACCGTCTATCCCGGCGCATCCGCGGACCTGATCCAGGGCTTCATCACCACGCCGATCGAGCAGGCGGTCGCGTCCGCCGAAGGCGTCGATTACATGACCTCGTCGTCGGTGCTCGGCACCTCGACGATCCAGGTCTACATCAAGCTGAACTTCGATCCGAACCAGGCGCTCACCGAGGTGCTGGCCAAGACGAACTCGGTCAAATACCTGATCCCGAAGGAATCCAACGACCCGATCGTCACCAAGACGACGGGCCAGACCACTGCGGTGATGTATCTCGGCTTCTCCTCCGAGGAGCTGTCGGGCTCGGCGATCTCGGACTATCTGACGCGCGTGGTGCAGCCGGTGCTGTCGACCGTCGACGGCGTGGCCTCTGCCGACATCCTTGGCGCCCAGAACTTCGCGATGCGGCTGTGGCTCGATCCGGTGAAGATGGCCGGCCGCAACGTGTCGCCCGGGGATGTTGCCGCCGCGATCGCCGCCAACAACTTCCAGTCCGCGGCAGGCCAGACCAAGGGCTATCTGATCGTCTCGAACGTCTCGACGAATACGGGCCTGACAGACGTCAATCAGTTCAGAAAGATGATCGTCAAGGCCAAGGACGGCGGCTTCGTGCGGATGGAGGACATAGCCACCGTCGAGCTTGCAGCCCAAAGCACGGACGCGAGCGTCGCCTTCAACGGCGAGCACGCGATCTTCATCGGCGTGCAGGCGACCCCGCAGGGCAACCCGCTGACGCTGGTCAAGGGCGTGCGCGCGCTGTTCCCCGAGCTCGAACGCAATTTGCCGCCGTCGATGAAGATGAAGGTGGCCTACGATTCCACCAAGTTCATCCAGTCCTCGATCGACGAGGTCGAGAAGACGCTGGGCGAAGCCGTGATCATCGTGATCGTGGTGATCTTCCTGTTCCTGGCGTCATTCCGCTCCGTCATCATTCCTGTCGTCACCATCCCGCTATCGATGATCGGCGTCTGCACGCTGATGCTGGCGCTGGGCTTCAGCTTCAACCTGCTGACGCTGCTGGCGATGGTGTTGGCGATCGGCCTCGTGGTCGACGACGCCATCGTCGTGGTGGAGAACATCCACCGCCATCTGGAGGAAGGGAAGACACCGGTACAGGCGTCGCTGGAAGGCGCGCGCGAAATCGTCGGTCCCGTCATCTCGATGACGATCACGCTCGCGGCCGTGTACGCGCCGATCGGCTTCCTCGGCGGCCTCACCGGCTCGCTGTTCCGCGAATTCGCCTTCACGCTCGCGGGCTCGGTGATCGTGTCGGGCGTGATCGCGCTGACGCTGTCGCCGATGATGTGCTCAGTGCTGCTGAAGAACACCGAAGAGGGCCGCTTCGCCAAGTTGGTGAACAGGGTGTTCGGCGCGCTGACGCGCTGGTATGGCCGCAGGCTCGACCGCTCGCTCGACTACAAGGCCATCACCGGTCTGTTCGCGGTGACGATCCTCGGGCTGGTCGGCTTCCTCTACATGCACACCTCGAAGGAGCTGGCGCCGGAGGAGGACCAGGGCATCGTCTTTGCGGTGACCAAGGCGCCGAAATACGCCAACATCGACTATGTCGATTTCTACGGCGAAAAGCTCGACGAGAAATTCCAGAAATTCGCCGAGACCGATCTGCGCTTCGTGCTGAACGGCATCAACGGCCCGCAGGGCGGTATTGCCGGCATGCTGCTCAAGCCCTGGGAGGAGCGCAAGCGTTCGTCGATCCAGCTGAAGCCGCTGGTGCAGGCCGAGCTCTCCAAGATCGAGGGCGTGCAGGCCTTCGCGTTCAACCTGCCGCCGCTGCCGGGCGGGCCGGGCGGCCTGCCGGTGCAGATGGTGATCAATTCCACCGCCGGATTCCAGACGGTCTATGAGCAGATGGAGAAGCTGAAGGACGCCGCGCGCAAGAGCGGCATGTTCATCGTCTCCGACAGCGATCTCGCCTACAACCAGCCGACTGTGACGGTGAAGATCGACCGGACCAAGGCCCAGGATCTCGGCATCAACATGCAGAACGTCGGCAGCGCGCTGGCCGTGCTGCTGGGTGGCAACTACGTCAATCGCTTCAACCTCGAGGGCCGTTCCTACCAGGTCATTCCGCAGGTGCCGCGTGGCCAGCGCCTCTCGCCGGACTCGCTCGGCGGCTACTACGTGACGACCAGCACCGGTCAGCAGCTTCCGCTGTCGACGGTGGTGTCGATCGACACCAGGACCGACCCGAATTCGCTGACGCACTATAACCAGCTCAATTCGGCAACCTTCTCGGCCGTGCCGATGCCCGGCGTGACCGTGGGTGCTGCGGTCGACTTCCTCGAAAGCGAGGCCAAGAAACTGCCGCAAGGCTTCAGCCACGACTATCTGGCCGACAGCAGGCAGTACGTGCAGGAAGGCAACCAGCTCGCGATCACCTTCGGTTTCGCGCTGATCATCATCTTCCTGGTGCTGGCGGCGCAGTTCGAGAGCTTGCGTGACCCGCTGGTGATCATGATCTCGGTGCCGATGGCGATCGTGGGTGCGCTGATCCCGCTGTTCTTCGGCGCGGCGACGATGAACATCTACACCCAGGTCGGTCTGCTGACGCTGGTTGGCCTCATCACCAAGCACGGCATCCTGATGGTGGAGTTCGCCAACGAGCTCCAGGTCAACGAGCGGCTCGACCGCCGGTCGGCCATCGAGATGTCCGCACGCATCCGCCTGCGGCCGATCCTGATGACGACGGCCGCGATGGTGACTGGCCTGATTCCGCTCCTGACCGCGACCGGCGCGGGCGCGGCCAGCCGCTTCTCGATCGGCCTCGTGGTCGTCGCCGGCATGTCGATCGGCACGCTGTTCACGCTGTTCGTGCTGCCCGCGGTCTACGTGGTGCTGGCGACCGACCATCGCGCGGCGGCCGATTCCGAGCGGAACAAGCAGGTCGCCGATCTCGACCTCGGCTCCAAGGCCCTGCGGCCGACCTGAGGCTGGAAGCAAGCGAATCAGAGGGCGGCAGCGGCCAATCCGCTGCCGCCCTTTTTCGTTGTGCCCTGGCCGCTGGCGATGATGCGGCTGTCGCCGCGGCCGTCGGGCGGGCCCTTTGCCATGCTCGCATGAGACAAGGTCTCGTCTTCTTGCTAGGTTCCGCCGGATGAGCCTTTCCCTCCATTCCGGCACCCCGCAAGCCAGGACGCTGCCCAGCGCGGCCGCGGATGGCGTCGTCCCCGGTGTGACGGGGCGAGGGATCAGGACCCGGCTGTTCACTAAATATGTCGCGCTGTTCGTGGCCGTCGTCGCGGTCGCGCTGCTGGCCAATGGCCTGTTCGAGGTCTTCTTCTATTATCGCGAGCACAAGGCGTCGCTGATCAGGGTCCAGCACGAGCAGGCCGAGGCGGCCGCCGCCAAGATCAGCCAGTTCGTCAAGGAGATCGAGAGCCAGCTCGGCTGGACCACGCAGCTGCCATGGTCGGCGGGCTCGATCGAGCAGCGCCGGTTCGATGCGCTGCGGCTGCTGCGCCAGGTGCCCGCGATCACCGAACTCGCGCAAGTGGACCCGACCGGCAAGGAGCGCCTGCGCGTCTCGCGGCTGGCGATGGACGCGATCGACAGCGGCGCCGACCTCTCGGGCGATCCAAAATTCACCGAGGCCGTCGCGCACAAGGTCTATTACGGGCCGGTCTATTTTCGCCGGGAATCCGAGCCCTACATGACGCTGGCGTTGGCCGGGGCGCGCAAGGATGCGGGGGTCAGCATCGCGGAGGTGAACCTCAAGCTGATCTGGGACGTCGTGTCGCAGATCAAGGTCGGCGAGCACGGACACGCCTATGTGGTCGGTCCCGAAGGGCGTCTGATCGCGCATCCCGATATCAGCCTCGTGCTGCGCAACACCGACATGTCGGGGCTTGCGCAGGTGCGTGCCGCGCAGGCCGCCGGTGGCGCGATGCCCGATACGCTTCCTGAGGCGCTCAACATCCAGGGGCAGAAGGTGCTGACCGCATCGGCCCCGATCGCGCCGCTGCACTGGACCATGTTCGTCGAGCTGCCGGTCGAGGAAGCCTATGCCGCGCTCTATGGCTCGTTGCAGCGGCTTGCGATCGTGTTGCTTGCGGCGTCGATTTTCGCGGTGCTCGCCGGGATATTCCTGGCGCGCCGCATGGTCGGCCCGATCCAGGCGTTGCGCAGCGGCGCCGAGCGGATCGGCGGCGGCGATTTCTCCCAGCGCATCTCGATCAGGACCGGCGACGAGCTCGAGGGGCTTGCCGACCAGTTCAACGATATGGGCGCGCGGCTGCAGGAATCCTATGCGGATTTGGAAAAGAGGGTCGAGCAGCGCACCGCGGAACTCAGGCAATCCCTGAACGATCTGCGCGCCGCGCAGGATCGCCTGATCCAGACCGAGAAGCTCGCCTCGCTCGGCCAGCTCACGGCCGGCATCGCCCACGAGATCAAGAACCCGCTCAACT
This sequence comes from Bradyrhizobium sp. P5_C11_2, assembly GCF_054049755.1. Taxonomy (NCBI): domain Bacteria; kingdom Pseudomonadati; phylum Pseudomonadota; class Alphaproteobacteria; order Hyphomicrobiales; family Nitrobacteraceae; genus Bradyrhizobium; species Bradyrhizobium sp. P5_C11_2. Next base: position 273 of record NZ_JBFULT010000102.1, on the reverse strand, counting down.
TCGTCAACAATTTCTCCGCGGTCTCGACCGAGCTGATCGACGAGCTCAACGAGACCCTGCAAGCGGCTGCGCTCGACGGCAAGACGAAGGAGGAGGTCGACGAGCTGACCGGCATGCTCAAGAGTAATCTGGAAAAGGTGGTGCAGCACGGCAAGCGCGCCGATTCCATCGTCAGGAACATGCTGCTGCATTCTCGCGAGGGCTCCGGCGAGCATCGTGCCGTCGACATCAATGCGATCGTGGAGGAAAGCCTCAATCTGGCCTATCATGGCG
>NZ_JBFULT010000101.1:0-20868 GCF_054049755.1 Bradyrhizobium sp. P5_C11_2 | reverse complement strand
GGACCCATACCCCGCAGCAGAAGTAATTGCGCGAGATCGGAGTTGGCTGTCATCGCCAAACCCAATTTTGTGGCTATGGGTCCCGGCCTGCGCCGGGACGACGGCGTTATTTGCGGACGCTGAGTGCCGGCCTCAGCCCTCAGTCCACCCCGATCGTGGTCAGATCCTGGAACCAGTGCTGCGCCTGGACGAACTGCTTGATCTTCGGCGACAGCGCGTGTGGGTTGGTGTCGTGGACGACCCAGACCAGCGTGGCATCGTCGACGATCAGCGCGTGCGCCTGGGCCAGCAGCGCGTCCTGCTTGGTGCTGTCAAAAGTCTGCTTGGCCTCGTCGATCAGCGCGTCGACCTTCGGGTTCTTGTAGCCGCCCCAGTTGACGCCGACCGGCGCGATCTGGCCCGAATGGAAGAAGCGGACGATGGCGTAGAGCGGGTCCGAGGTGACATAGGCGATGTTGTTGGCGGTGATGCCGGCGTTCATCTCGTCGGCCGCGCCCTTGCGCCAATGCGTATAGAGTGTCTCGAGCTCGACCACCTTGAAGTCGATGTCGATGCCGATCTCCTTGAAGCTCTGCTGCAGGAATTCGTTCATCGGCAGCGACAGCATCTGGCCGGTGCCGCCCTGCGCGATGATGAAGGTGGCCTTCAGCGGCTTGGCCTTGGAGTAGCCGGCTTCCTCGACCAGCTTCTTGGCCGCAGCAGGATCGTATTTCAGCTCGAAGGTCGGCTTGCCGAACCATGGGCTCGACGGGTCGACCTGGCCCTTGGCGGGTTTGGCAAGGCCATTCATCAGGCCGACCACCGCCTCGCGATCGATCGCGAGGTTCAATGCCTTGCGCAGGCGGATATCGGTCCAGGGCGAGCCCGGCAGCACGCTGAGATGATAATTCCAGACATGCGGCGTGACGTTGTCGACGAGCTTCATGCCGGCCGCTTTCAACTGCGGCACGGCGTCCGGCGCCGGCGTCTCGATCAGGTCCACTTGTCCTGCGAGCAGCGCGTTGGTGCGCGTCAGCGCCTCCGGCATCGGCACCAGCACGAGCTTGTCGACCTTGGGAATGCGCTTCTTGTTCCAGTAGTCCGGGTTCTTGCTGAGCTCCGCGAGCTCGCGCGGCACCAGCTTGGTCAGCTTGAACGGGCCGGTGCCGGAGGGCTGGCTGGCGAACTTGTCCCAGTCCTTGCCGAGCTTCTCGTACTGCGTGGGGCTCGATACCAGGAACCACAGCATCTGATAGGGAAAGAACGAGTCGACCGTCTTGGTGGTGATCTCCACCGTGGAATCGTCGATCTTGGCGTAGCTGGCGACCGACGGCAGCCGCGTCTTGACCTGCGCGCTCTGGCGCTTGTCGAATTGCGGCGCCTTGTCGTTGAGCACCTTGTCGAGATTCCAGATCACCGCGTCGGCATTGAACTCGCTGCCGTCGTGAAACTTGACCCCCTTGCGCAAGGTAAAGCGCCATTTGGTCTTGTCGGTGTCGTCGACCTTCCATTCGGTGGCGAGCCCCGGCACCAGCTTGCCGGGTCTGTCGGCGACGTCCATCTCCCAGGCGACCAGCGGATCGTAGATCGTGTAGGCCGTAAACTGATAGGCGCCGGCGCCGCGATCGGGCTGGCCGGTCGTCAACGGAATGTCCGCCATCGAGATGCCGTAGCGCACCACCGTTTCGGCGCGGGCCGAGATTGCGGAAAACGCCAGCGCAAGCACGGCGAGACAGGTCGACAGTCGGATACGCATGGCCCAAGGCTCCAAGGGGAATTGAGGCCGAACTTGCAATCTTGATGCCAGAATAGGCAGCGACGTGCCTTTGCCGACACGTGATCACAAGGACTTGTCGTCGCAGGGGCAATTTGCGGAAAAACTTTCCCCATTGGCATAGCCATTGCATACGTTTGCATCAAAATTAGTCATTGAAAGCCGGAAGAGGACTGAGACGATGCTGATCAAGAAGAACAAGACACGCGCGGCGCTGATCGCGTTGCTGGCACTCGGCAGCGCGGCCGCATGGCCGCGCCTGGCCAGCGCCGAAACCGTGCTGCGCATTGGCATGACCGCTGCCGATATTCCGCGCACGCTGGGCCAGCCCGATCAGGGATTTGAAGGCAATCGCTTCACCGGCCTCACCATGTATGACGCGCTGACCGGCTGGGACTTGTCCTCGGCCGACAAGCCCAGCGTTGTGATCCCCGGCCTTGCCACCGAGTGGAAGGTCGACGATGCCGACAAGACCAAGTGGACCTTCAAGCTGCGCCCCGGCGTCACCTTCCATGACGGCTCGCCGTTCAATGCCGATGCCGTGGTGTGGAACGTCGAGAAGGTCCTGAAGCAGGACGCCCCGCAGTTCGACGCCAGCCAGGTCGGCGTCACCGCCTCGCGCATGCCGACGCTGGCCTCCGCGAAGAAGATCGACGACATGACGGTCGAGCTCACCACCAAGGAGCCCGACAGCTTCCTGCCGATCAACCTCACCAACCTCTTCATGGCGAGCCCGGCGAAGTGGCAGCATTTCTATGACAAGGCGGAAGGCGCCGACGCCAAGGCGAAATCGCAGGCCGCCTGGACCGCGTTCGCCAAGGATGCCGCGGGCACCGGTCCGTGGAAGATGGCGAGCTTCACCCCGCGCGAGCGGCTCGAGCTGGTCAAGAACGCGAGCTACTGGAACAAGGATCGCGTCCCCAAGGTCGACAAGCTGCTGCTGCTGCCGATGCCGGAGGCCAACGCGCGCACCGCGGCGCTGCTGTCCGGACAGGTCGATTGGGTCGAGGCGCCGGCGCCGGACGCGCTGCCCGAGCTCAAGCAGCGCGGTTTCAARCTCTACGCCAATGAGCAGCCGCACGTCTGGCCGTGGCAGTTCTCGCGCGTCGAGGGCTCGCCCTGGAACGACATCCGCGTGCGCAAGGCGGCAAACCTCTGCGTCGATCGTGAAGGCCTCAAGGACGGCCTGCTCGCAGGGCTGATGGTGCCCGCGAGCGGCACCTTCGAGCCCGGCCATCCCTGGCGCGGCAAGCCGACCTTCGAGATCAAATATGACAAGGCTGCCGCGCAAAAACTGATGCAGGAGGCCGGCTTCGGTCCAGCCAAGAAGCTGACGGTGAAGATCCAGACCTCGGCCTCCGGGTCGGGCCAGATGCAGCCGCTGCCGATGAACGAATATCTCCAGCAGGCGCTGGCCGAGTGCTATTTCGACGTGCAGCTCGACGTCATCGAATGGAATACGCTGTTCACCAACTGGCGCCGCGGTGCCAAGGATCCCACCGCCAACGGCTCGAACGCGACCAACGTCACCTACGCGGCGATGGACCCGTTCTTCGCCTTGGTGCGCTTCCTGCAATCGAGCATGGCGCCGCCGGTCTCCAACAATTGGGGCTTCATCAACAATCCCAAGTTCGACGAGCTGGTGAAGAAGGCGCGGCAGACCTTCGATCCGGCCGCGCGCGACGCCGCGCTCGCCGAACTGCACGCGGCCTCCGTCGACGACGCAGCCTTCCTCTACGTCGCCCACGACGTCGGCCCGCGCGCCATGAGCCCGAAGGTGACCGGCGTGATCCAGCCGAAGAGCTGGTTCATCGACTTCTCGCTGGTGTCGATGAATTAGTGAGACGGCCCTGGCTCTATCAGCGCGTCATGCCCGGGCTTGACCCGGGCATCCACGTCTATCCACTTGCGGTCATTCCGGGGCGATGCGYAGCATCGAACTAWGGTGCGCAATTGCGCACCTGAGAATCTCGAGATTCCGGGTTCGATGCTACGCATCGCCCCGGAATGACGGAGTAAGAAGAACGTGGATGGCCGGGACAAGCCCGGCCATGACGATCAAGGTATCTACGCCCTAACCTGAGTAACCGACGTGCTCGCCTATATCGCCAGACGCATCGTCTACGTCATCCCGATCGTCATCAGCGTCGCGCTGGTGTGCTTTCTGCTCGTGCACATCACGCCGGGCGATCCGCTAGTGGCGGTGCTGCCGGCCGATGCATCGCAGGAGCTCGCCGCGCAGCTGCGCGCCGCCTACGGTTTCGACCGGCCGCTGCCGGTGCAGTTCGGCCTGTGGCTGCTGCGTGCCCTTCATGGCGACCTCGGCAATTCCATCGCGACCGGCCGCCCTGTGCTCGCCGAGGTCATGCGCGCGGTCAGCAACACCGTCACGCTGGCGATTGCCGCGGCCATCATCGGCTTCACGATGGGAATCCTGCTTGGCCTGATCGCCGGCTATTTCCGCGAGACCTGGATCGACAAGCTGGCGACCTCCTTTGCCATCGCCGGCGTCTCGGTGCCGCATTACTGGCTCGGCATGGTGCTCGTGATCATCTTCTCGGTCGAGCTGAACTGGCTGCCCGCGGTCGGCGCCGGGCCCGGCGGCTCCGGTGCCTGGGCCTGGGATTGGGCGCACCTGAAATATCTCGTGCTGCCGGCGATCACGACGTCGGTGATTCCGATGGGCATCGTCACCCGCACGGTGCGCGCGCTCACCGGCGACATCCTCTCGCAGGACTTCGTCGAGGCGCTGCGCGCCAAGGGCCTGCACGAGACGGGGGTATTTCGCCACGTCATCAAGAACGCCGCGCCCACCGCGCTCGCGGTGATGGGCTTGCAGCTCGGTTACATGCTTGGCGGCTCGATCCTGATCGAGACCGTGTTCTCCTGGCCGGGCTCGGGCTTCCTGCTCAATTCGGCGATCTTCCAGCGCGACCTGCCGCTGTTGCAGGGCACGATCCTGGTGCTGGCGCTGTTCTTCGTCTTCCTCAATCTGCTGGTCGACATCGCGCAAGCCGCGATCGATCCGCGCATCAAGCGGGGCTAGCGGGATGAGGTGCCCCATAACCCCAGTAAGCGGTTGTGGGACGAGACGACAACCACGAGTTCTCGCCAAACTACCTGTCGTGGCTATGGGTCCCGGCCTTCGCCGGGACGACATTGGAAATTGCGGCAATGAGCGAGCTTCCGTTGTCCGTCCCCAGCGATGCCGCGCTCCAGGCCGCGCCGGCGACCAAGGCGCGCGGCTATTGGGCAACCGTCGGCCGCCGCATCCGGCGCGACAAGGTCAGCATGGCCTGCGCGTTCGTGCTCCTGCTCATCTTCGTGTCCGCGATCCTCGCGCCCTGGCTCGGGCTGGAGGATCCCTACAAGGGCTCGATGATCCGCCGCCTTCGCCATATCGGCACGGTCGGTTATCCGCTCGGCACCGACGAGCTCGGCCGCGACATGCTGGCGCGGCTGATCTATGGCGGGCGGCTGTCGCTGCTGATCGGCATCTTGCCGGTCATCCTCGCCTTCGGCATCGGCATCTCGCTCGGCCTCGTCGCCGGTTATGTCGGTGGCAAGCTCAACACCGCGATCATGCGCACGATCGACGTGTTCTACGCCTTTCCGTCCGTGCTGCTGGCGATCGCGATCTCCGGCGCGCTGGGGGCGGGCATCCTCAATTCCATCGTGTCGCTGACCGTCGTGTTCGTGCCGCAGATCACCCGCGTCGCCGAGAGCGTCACCACCGGCGTCCGCAACATGGATTTCGTCGAGGCCGCGCGCGCCTCCGGCGCGGGGCCCTTCACCATCATGCGCGTGCATATCCTCGGCAACGTGCTCGGCGCGATCTTCGTCTATGCCACCAGCCTGATCTCGGTGTCGATGATCCTGGCGGCAGGTCTCTCCTTCCTCGGGCTCGGTACAAAACCGCCGGAGCCGGAATGGGGCCTGATGCTGAACACGCTGCGCACCGCGATCTACGTCAATCCCTGGGTTGCGGCGTTGCCGGGCGCGATGATCTTCGCGGTCTCGATCTGCTTCAACCTGCTCTCGGACGGCCTGCGCAGCGCCATGGACATCAGGAACTAGGCCATGAGCGAAACCAACGCCTCCGTCGCAATGCTGGAGCCCGTCGAAGACCGCGGCGGCGTCGCGCAGCCGCTGCTTCAGGTCAACGGCCTGACCAAGCATTTTCCGGTTCGTGGCGGATTGTTCGCCGCGAAACGCACCGTGCGCGCGGTGGATAATGTCTCCTTCTCCGTCGCCAAGGGCGAGACGGTCGGCATCGTCGGCGAATCCGGCTGCGGCAAGTCGACCACCGCGCGTCTGCTGATGCACCTGATGCCGCGCGATACCGGCGATATCATCTATGACGGCATGAGCGTCGGCCAGTCCTTGTCGCTGCGCGAATTGCGCCGCGGCATGCAGATGGTGTTCCAGGATTCCTATGCCTCGCTCAATCCGCGCCTGACGATCGAGGAATCGATTGCGTTCGGCCCAAAGGTCCACGGCATGGCCGATGGCGCGGCGCGGGCGCTGGCGCGCGAGCTGCTCGGCAAGGTCGGCTTGCGGCCGGAGAACTTCGCCAACCGCTACCCGCACGAGATTTCCGGCGGCCAGCGCCAGCGCGTCAACATCGCACGCGCGCTGGCGCTGTCGCCGCGGCTGGTGATCCTCGATGAAGCGGTCTCCGCGCTCGACAAATCGGTCGAGGCGCAGGTGCTCAATCTGCTGGCCGACCTCAAGCGCGAGTTCGGCCTGACCTATCTCTTCATCAGCCACGACCTCAACGTCGTGCGCTACATCTCGGATCGCGTGCTGGTGATGTATCTCGGCGAGGTCGTCGAGCTCGGCCCGGTCGACCAGGTCTGGGATAGGCCTGCGCATCCCTATACGCGCGCGCTGCTGGCTGCGATGCCGTCGTCAGACCCGGACCGGCGGACCGAACAGCCGCCGATCACCGGCGATCCGCCCAATCCGATCGATCCGCCCCCGGGCTGCCGCTTCCACACCCGTTGTCCGTTTGCGGAGCCGCTCTGCGCAAATGCGACACCAAAGCTCACTGCGCTGGATAGTATGGGCCACGAGGCCGCCTGCTACATGGCGATCCCGGGTTCGGGCCATAGCCGCGCGCCGAGAGAGGAAACCGCATGACGAGACCGACGACCAAAGAGATCAAGGCGACGGCGCAAATCGCCGGAATCCCCGTCGACGACGAGATCGCGACGCGCATCTCCAATTCCATCGGACCTGCCTTCGAAGGCTTTGCGGCCATCGCCGGCACGCTGCCGTTCGATCTCGAGCCGGCGCTCTACGTGCTCGCGCAGACCCGGAAGGTTTCGAAATGAGCACCGAACCCGCATTGATGACGCTGACCGGGGTCGCGCGCGCGATCGCGATGAAGCAGCTGTCCTCGCATGAGGTGACGCGCGCGCTGCTGAGCCGCATTGCGCAGTGGCAGCCGCATCTCAACGCCTTCATGTCGATCGAAGCGGAGGCGGCGCTGAAGGCGGCCGATGCCGCCGACGCCGCGCTCGCCAAGGGCGAGGTGCGTGGCCCGCTGCATGGCGTGCCGCTGGCGCACAAGGACATGTATTACGACGCAGGCCATGTCGCGACCTGCGGCTCGCTGATCCGCCGCGATTTCGTCGCGACCACGACCTCCACCGCCTTGCAGCGGCTGAAGGACGCCGGCCAGGTCCGGCTCGGCACGCTGCATCTGGCCGAATTCGCCTATGGCCCGACCGGCCACAACGCCCATTACGGTCCGGTGCGCAATCCCTGGAACGTCGCGCACATCACCGGCGGCTCGTCGTCGGGGTCCGGCTCGGCGGTTGCGGCGCGGTTGACCTATGCGGCGCTCGGCTCCGACACCGGCGGCTCGATCCGCATGCCCGCGCATTTCTGCGGCGTCACGGGATTGAAGACCACCTGGGGCCGCGTCAGCCGCGCCGGCGCGATGCCGCTGTCGCAATCGCTCGACACCGTCGGGCCGCTTGCCCGCACCGCCGAGGACTGCGCGCTGCTGCTGGCGCTGATGGCCGGTCCCGATCCCGAGGATTCGACCGCGAGCCACGCGCCGCTGTCGGACTATGTCGCAGCGACCAAGGGCTCGCTGAAGGGCCTGAAGATCGGCGTGCCGTCCTCGTTCTATGTCGACGATCTCGACGGCGAGGTCGCGCGCGTGCTGGACGAGACCATCGCCGTGCTCAAGCGCGAGGGCGCCGACATCGTCACGGTCGAGCTGCCGGATCAGCGGCAATTGTCGTCGGCGAGCCAGCTCGTGCTGGCGGCCGAAGCCGCCGCCTTCCACAAGCGCTGGATGATCGAGCGCCCGCAGGATTATGGCCCGCAGGTGCTGATGCGGCTGCAGAACGGGCTCGCCGTGCCCGCCATCACCTATCTCGAGGCGATGCGCTGGCGTGGGCCGGCGCTCGCCGCGCACAATGCGGCGACCGCCAATGTCGATGCGGTGATCGCGCCGGCCTCACCGGTGCCGGCGCCGACCATCGCGGAGAGCGATGTCGGCGGCGGACCGAACGCGCCAGCGTTGTTGCAGCGGCTGACGCTGTTCACCCGTCCGGTGAATTTCCTCGGCCTGCCGTCGCTGACCGTGCCGTCGGGCTTCACCAGGGCCGGCCTGCCGGTCGGCATGCAGCTGATCGGCCGCTCCTTCGACGAGGCGACCTTGCTCACCATCGGCGCCGCGTTCCAGCGCGTGACCGATTACCACGACCGGGTACCGAAACTGCCGTCATGACAAAGCTCGTCGACATCTCAGGCCTCAACATCTGCTTCACCGGCGAGCGCACGGTCTATGCCGTGAACGATCTCAGCCTCTCGCTCGGCGATGGCGAGGTGCTGGGCTTGCTCGGCGAGTCCGGTTCGGGCAAGAGCGTGACGCTGCGCGCGCTGATGCGGCTGCTGCCGAAGAAGCGCACGCAGATCTCCGGCCGCGTCAATGTTCTGGGACGCGACGTGCTCGCCATGAACGACGAGGAGCTGTCGTCGTTCCGCGGCCAGACCGTCTCGATGATCTTCCAGGAGCCCGCGCTCGCGCTCGATCCGGTCTACACCATCGGCGCGCAGATCGCCGAGAGCGTGGCGCGCCACGAGGGCAAGTCTTATGCGGAGGGCAGGGCACGCGCGCTCGAGATGCTCGAGGTCGTGCGCATCCCTTCCGCCAAGCGCAGGCTCGATGCCTATCCGCACGAGATGTCGGGCGGCATGCGCCAGCGCGCGATGATCGCGTTGGCGCTGGCCTGCCGGCCGAAAATCCTGCTCGCGGACGAGCCGACCACCGCGCTCGATGCCACCGTGCAGATCCAGATATTGTTGCTCTTGCGCGAACTGCAGCGCGAGTTCGGCATGTCCGTCATCTTCGTCACCCACGACATCGGCGTCGCCATCGAGATCTGCGACCGCGTCGCGGTGATGTATGCGGGACAGATCGTGGAGCAGGGCACGTTGCGCGACATCGTCCGCACGCCGGTGCACCCCTATGCCAAGGGGCTGCTCGCCTCGACGATTCACGGCGCGAAGCGGGGGCAGCGGCTCGAGACCATCCCCGGCACGCCGCCGTCGCTGGCCGAGAAGCCGCACAACTGCTCCTTCGCCCCCCGCTGCGCCGTGGCGCAGCCGCGCTGCCTGGAGCAATTGCCGCCGAACGTGGAGGTGGGACCGGGCCGGGCGGCGAGGTGTGTGAACGCGGAAGCGGCGGTGGTTTCTTAGCATCTGGCGAGGTGTCGCTCCGGGGCCGGTGCGCTCCCTCGCCCCGCTCTTGCGGGGAGAGGGTTGGGGTGAGGGGCCTCTCTCCGCGCATGACCATGTCGAGAGACCCGTACCCCCTCACCCGGATCGCAAGGGCGATCCGACCTCTCCCCGCAAGCGGGGAGAGGTGAAGAGCCGCCTGCGCCCGTGGCTACCCCCCTCCCTGCCCCTCCCCGCAAGGGGGGGAGGGAATGAGAGAGCGGTGCGTCTCTCACTTCGAATGCGCGCTCTTTCGAAAATCCTCCACGCCAGCACCGACTTGTCCCGTTTCACCGGCATCGCCCGGCCAAGCGCGGTTCTACTGTGCATGGGGTTGTTTGCGACTTTTTTGCCACCAGGACGCGGCGAACAGCATTCAGACCCCATTCATCCCGGTTCCGGTTCCATAGGGCCGTTCACGGAGAGGGACCTCACTTATGTACATTTCCAACGAAGGCCTGCTCGTCATCCTGTTCGTCGGCCTGGTCGCCGGCTGGCTGGCCGGCAAGCTGGTGCGCGGAACCGGGTTCGGCATCATCGGTGACATCGTGGTCGGCATCGCCGGCGCGCTGGTCGCGAGCTTCCTGTTTCCCAAACTAGGCATTCGCATCGGCACCGGGCTCGTGTCCGAGATCGTCTATTCCACCATCGGCGCGGTCATCCTGCTCGTGGTGGTACGGCTGGTGCGCGGCGGCGGCCGGTTCTAGCGGTCGGGTCCAGTCGATCGGAACTTTCCGCCTCTCCCCGCCTGGGGAGGGGCAAGATGTCTGCAAGAAAAAGCCGTAAGCCTGTGAGATTCCGGATTTGCGTGCGAGGCCGGTCGGGGTAGATGTGGGCCAAAGGGGTCCTGGATTATTCGACTGCGTTGGACAATTGGCGCAAACGCGATCTTAATCCGGGTCAAGTACCCCTGAATTTGCCTTTGAAATCAGGGGTGTTGGCCCCCACCCGAAAGAGATCAGACTGATGGCAGCCGTTCCCGGCCTCCGCCGTTCAGAGCTCGGTGACGCTCTGCGTGCCTGTCGCACGGCGTTTGTCGGCGTCGGCTTGATGAGCTGCATGATCAACCTGCTCTATCTGACCGGGTCGATCTTCATGCTGGAGGTCTATGACCGGGTGCTGCCGAGCCGCAGCATCCCGACGCTGGTCGGCCTGATCATCCTGGCCGGCGGCCTCTACATGGCGCAGGGCGTCCTCGACATGATCCGCGGCCGGATCCTCGGCCGGGTCGGCACCGCGCTCGACGAAGCCCTGAACAAGCGCGTGTTCGACACCATCGTGCGTTTGCCGCTGCTGGTCGGCAACCGCAATGAGGGTCTCCAGCCGCTGCGCGACCTCGACAATGTTCGCTCCTTCCTCGGCGGCATGGGACCGAGCGCGTTCTTCGACCTGCCCTGGCTGCCGCTCTATCTCGCCATCTGCTTCGCCTTCCATGTCATGATCGGGGTCACCGCGCTGATCGGCGCCGTCATCCTGGTCGGACTGACGCTGGTCACCGAGTTCATGTCCCGCCAGCCGGCCCGCGAGGCGATGGGGCTTGCCAATCAGCGCAACGATCTTGCCCAGTCCAGCCGCCGCAATGCGGAGGTGATGGTGTCGATGGGCATGGCCGGCCGGATGAACCAGCGCTGGAGCGAGGCCAACGAAAAATATCTCGCCGGCAATCAGCGCGCCAGCGACGTCGCCGGCGGGCTTGGCGCGGTCGCCAAGGTGCTGCGCATGATGCTGCAATCGGCCGTGCTCGCGGTCGGCGCCTATCTCGTCATCCACCAGGAGGCGACCGCCGGCATCATCATCGCGGGCTCGATCCTCTCCGCCCGTGCGCTGGCGCCGGTCGATCTCGCGATCGCGCACTGGAAATCCTTCGTCGCCGCCCGCCAGAGCTGGCACCGCCTCAGCCGCCTGCTCGAACAGATGCCGGCGCTGGCGACGCCGACCCAGTTGCAGGCGCCCACCAGGCGGCTCTCGGTCGAAGCCGTCTCCATGGTGCCGCCCGGCGATCAGCGCCTCATCGTCCAGGACGTCACCTTTGCACTCGAAGCCGGCAATGGCCTCGGCGTCATCGGGCCGAGCGGCTCCGGCAAATCGTCGCTGATCCGCGCGCTGGTCGGCGTCTGGCAGCCGGTGCGCGGCAAGGTGCGGCTCGACGGCGCGGCGCTCGATCAATGGGCCTCCGACATGCTCGGCCGCCACATCGGCTATCTGCCGCAGGACGTCGAATTGTTCGGCGGCAGCATCGCGCAGAACATCAGCCGCTTCGATCCCGACGCGACCTCCGACGCCATCATCGCCGCGGCGAAAGAGGCCGGCGTGCATGAGATGATCATCAAGATGCGCGAGGGCTACAACACGCAGGTCGGCGAGCAGGGCACCTCGCTCTCCGCAGGGCAGGCGCAGCGCGTGGCGCTGGCGCGCGCGCTCTACGGCAACCCCTTCCTGATCGTGCTCGACGAGCCCAATTCCAATCTCGATACCGAAGGCGACGAGGCGCTGACCCGCGCCATCCGCTCGGCGCGCGAGCGCGGCGCCATCGTCATCGTGGTGGCGCACCGGCCGATCGGCGTCGAGGCGGTCGACCAGATCCTGGTGCTGCGCGACGGCCGTGTGCAGGCCTTCGGGCCGAAGGAGCAGGTGCTCGCCCAGGTGCTCCAGCCCCGCGTCGCGCCGCCGGCGCCGATCAAGATCGTCAGCGAAGGCGGGGTGGCCAAACCATGAGCACGATGGCGATTGGCGGCGGGAAGCCCGCCGCGAAAAGGAGCGTGCGAGAGTCCATCCGGTTTCACCTGATTCTCGGCCTTGCGATCGTGCTTGTCCTCGCCGTCGGTCTCGGCGGCTGGGCCTCCACCGCGCTGATCTCCGGCGCGCTGATCGCGCCGGGCCAGATCGTGGTCGAATCCAACGTCAAGAAGGTGCAGCATCCGACCGGCGGCGTGGTCGGCGAGCTGCGCGCCCGCGACGGCGACGTTGTCAAGGCTGGCGACATCGTCATCCGGCTCGACGACACCGTCACCAAGGCCAACCTCGCCATCGTGACCAAGAATCTCGACGCGGCGCAGGCGCGCGCAGCGCGACTGCAGGCCGAGCAGCGCGGGATCGACAGGATCGAGTTCCCGCAATCGCTGCTCGACCGCGGCAACGATCCCGACGTCAAGACACTGCTCTCCGCCGAAACCAAGCTGTTCGACGTCCGCGTCAACGGGCGCGCCGGCCAGAAGGCGCAGCTTCGCGAGCGCATCCAGCAGCTCAACGAGGAGATCGAGGGCCTCTCCGCGCAGGAGAGAGCCAAGGACAGGGAAATCTCCCTGGTGCAGCAGGAGCTCGTCGGTGTCCGCGATCTCTATGAAAAGCACCTGGTGCAGATCTCGCGCCTGACCACGCTCGAGCGCGACAGCGCCCGCCTCAATGGCGAGCGCGCGCAGTACATCGCCTCGCGGGCGCAGGCCAAGGGCAAGATCACCGAGACCGAGCTCCAGATCATCCAGGTCGACAAGGACATGGTCAGCGAGGTCTCCAAGGATCTGCGCGAGACCAACGACAAGATCGGCGAAATGATCGAGCGCAAGGTCGCGGCCGAGGATCAGCTTCGCCGCGTCGATATCCGCGCGCCGCAGGACGGCATGGTGCTGCAATCGACGGTGCACACGGTCGGCGGCGTCATCACCGCCGGCGACGCCCTCATGCTGATCGTGCCGCAGGCCGACGATCTCCAGGTCGAGGCCAAGGTCAATCCGGTCGATATCGACAAGCTCCAGATCGGCCAGAAGACGCTGCTGCGCCTCTCCGCCTTCAACCAGCGCACCACGCCGGAGCTCACCGGCGTCGTCAGCCGCGTCTCGCCCGACGTCACCACCGACCAGCGCACCGGCCAGAGCTACTACACCATCCGCGTCTCGCTGCCGGCGGAAGAGATCGCCCGCCTCGGCGACGTCAAGATGATCCCCGGCATGCCCGTCGAAGCCTTCGTCCAGACCGGCGACCGCACCATGCTGTCCTACCTGATGAAGCCGCTGCACGACCAGTTCATGCGGGCGTTCCGCGAGAAGTGACGCGCGAAAGCGCGTCATCCCGGAGCGCGCTTGGCGCGCATCCGGGATCCCGCGCCGCGCGCTCGATCTCGTAGGGTGGGTTAGCCCTGCGGCTGCGCGGAGCGCAGCTCGCTAGCGTAACCCACCTCTTTGGTTTCCGCAGGAGCAGAAGTGGTGGGTTACGCTACGCTAACCCACCCTACGCTTCCCCATCTTTGCTATAGTTCGACTCAAGCCCCAGCAACCCGGCGTCGAACCATGCAGACCCCGCCTTCCATCGCCACCGAATCCTTCTCCGACGCTGGCCTCGCCGTCGCCCGCCTCGAACAGATCTACGAGCGCAACACCAAATTCCTGCGTGACCGGTTCGAGGCCTACGTCAACGGCGAGGCGATCACCACGCGCGTGCGGGCCTTCTATCCCTTCGTCCGCGTCACCACTGCGACATATGCGCGGCTGGATTCGCGCCTCTCCTACGGCTTCGTCGCCCGGCCCGGCGTTCATGAGACCAGCGTGACCAGGCCGGATCTGTTCCGGACCTATCTCACCGAGCAGATCGGATTGTTGATCCAGAACCACGGCGTGCCCGTCGAGGTCGGCGAGTCCAGCGAGCCGATCCCGGTTCACTTCGCCTACCGGCGCGACATCAACATCGAGGCGGCCATCACCACCAGCGAGAACTCGCCGGTGACACGATCGCTTCGCGATGCGTTCGACGTGCCCGACCTCGCCACCATGGACGATTCGATTGCCGACGGCACCTTCGAGCTCCAGCCCGGCGCGCCCGAGCCGTTGTCATTGTTTCGCGCCGCCCGCGTCGACTACTCGCTGCGCCGGCTCTACCACTACACCGGGACCGATCCCGAGCATTTCCAGAATTTCGTGATCTTCACGAACTATCAGTTCTATGTCGACGCCTTCGCGCAGCTGTGCCAGCAGCGGCTCCAGGCTGGCGAGGCCGGCCTCGATGCCTTCGTCGCGCCCGGCAACGTCATCACGCTCTCCGGCGGCGCAACGACGGGCATGGCACCCGCGCGCGCGCCGCAGATGCCGGCCTTCCATCTGGTCACGCCCGGCTATCGCGGCATCACCCTGATCAACATCGGCACCGGGCCCTCGAATGCGCGGAACGTCACCGACCACGTCGCGGTGCTGCGGCCGCATGCCTGGCTGATGCTCGGCCATTGCGCGGGTTTGCGCAACACGCAGCGGCTCGGCGACTACGTGCTTGCCCATGGCTATGTGCGCGAGGATCACGTGCTCGACCACGAGCTGCCGCTATGGGTGCCGATCCCGGCACTGGCCGAGATGCAGGTCGCGCTCGAGGAGGCGGTCGAGGACGTCACCGGGCTCGAGGGCTTCGAGCTCAAGCGCCTGATGCGCACGGGCACGGTGGCGAGCGTCGACAACCGCAACTGGGAGATCAGCGGGCCCGAGGTCATTCGCCGGCTGTCGCAATCGCGCGCCGTCGCGCTCGACATGGAATCGGCGGCCATCGCCGCCAACGGCTACCGCTTCCGCGTCCCCTACGGCACCTTGCTGTGCGTCTCGGACAAGCCGCTGCACGGCGAGATCAAGCTCGCGGGCATGGCCAGCGAATTCTACCGCCGCCGCGTCGGCCAGCATCTCGAGATCGGCCTGAAGGCGCTGGAGCGGCTCAAGCAGCAGGAATCGGAGCGCCTGCATTCGCGAAAACTCCGCAGTTTCGCCGAAGTGGCGTTTCAGTAGCGCGTTCCCTCCGACTTGCCGGCAGGATCGGGCAGCAAGACTGTCGCACGCACGACACTGACGTCTCCGTGAGAACGCAAGCATCCCGGAATATCGCTGCCAGAGCAGGGTTATCACCTCGTCCGGGGTCGCGTTGGCAGAAACAGGAGACAGCAATGATCAGATCGATGATCAGATTCGTCGTGCTGGGAATGTTTGGAGCCGCGCTGTTCGCTTCGCCGGCGTTGGCCGCGGGCGGTGGCGGAGGCGGCGGTGGTGGTGGTAGCGTCAGTTCCACGGATCCCTATGCGGGCGCCTATTCAGACCAGAAAGCGCAGCCAGCCTACCCGAGACGCTCCAACCCAAAGGCAACCCAGAAGGGCAAGAAGCCAAACAACCAGTCCAGCATCGACGATCCCGCATTCGCGGCCGGTTACCGCGTGGCCTATGACACGATCTACGAGCGCAACGACTACGCGGCCGCGATCGAGCAGTTGAAGGCGCTTGACCATGACGATCATCCGAACGTCGCCAACCTCATCGGCTACTCCTATCGCAAGCTCGGCGACTACGAGCAGTCGCAGGTCTGGTACGAGCGCGCATTGAAGGCCGATCCGAACCACGTGCTGACCTGGCAGTATTATGGGCTCTGGCAGCTCGAGCGGGGCAACCGCGAGCAAGCGCTCTATCACCTCGGCCGGATTGCATCCATCTGCGGGACCGATTGTGAGGAGTACCGTTCGCTGGCTGCGGCGCTCGATAAGCCGACCGGCACGGCGTTGGCCTACTGAAGGTGGAGAGACGCCGTCTCATGGCGCTGCGCTGGATGGGCTTCGTATGACTGCCATGTCCTCCTGGCGCGGATGGTGACAACGCGTCAGATTTTCAGCATTGTCCCGTTCGGGGGTGCGAACGGGACAATTGGATGCCGCTGACGCGCGACAAAATCATCGGCCATGATCTCGAACGGCTGGCCTTTCGCTTCACGATGTTGAACGACGGCGAGGTCGTGCCGTGTCAGATCAGCGACGCCGCGATGGACGAACTTGCGGGCATGCAGGGCACCGAAAGCAGCGCGCGGCAGGCGCAGTTCTTGTCCCTGCGCGAGACCATCGAGCGGATCGCGTCGGATCTCTACGACGAGGCGCCGCGGTTTCAGGGCTATGTGGTGCGGATTTTCATGAGGCATTTGGCAAGGTAGATGGCCGGGCATGCGGGCAACTTGCCATGGCTGCGAAAGGAATCATTAAGGTCAGCCTGTAGTTGCGTTGGATGGGGGTGACGCGGCGTGAGATCATGCCCGGCAGTAGCCCACGCCATAACGCTCGCATGACCAGACGATCCATATTGCTGCTCGTAGCCGCCGCCCTGCTGGCCGGAAACCTGGTGTATACGCTCCTTGCCGGGCCAAGCGCGTTTGCGCGCGATTTCGATCAGAACATCGCGCGTTTTCCCTTGGCTGCGTCGATCGCCCGCAGCGATCGAAGCCTCAGGGATGTCTTCCTTCGGGAGACCGAAAAGGCGTTCAACGGTGGCGGATGGCCCGCCGCCAATGGTGCGCTCAACATGATCCTGGCTAACGAGATGGAAGCCTATGCCGACGACGAGCACATCAATGCTCTTGACCGGGCGGAGCTGGCGACCTTTCTGAAGCTCGCGAGCAATCCATTGGCGTGCAAGTCCTACCTTTTGGCGGGTTTCCAGCGCGGTGAGTTTCCAGACGCAGCGCAAGAGCTTGCGGATCTTGCGTCGGCACATGGAGCGGCGATCGCAAACGGATTCGAACGTAAAACGAATGGTGTTGCCCGGGCGCAGGCAAGCGACGCGGAGATCACGGCGATCGAAACGCAATTGCGCCTGGGGCCGTTCGCGGAGCTCACCCGGCAAGAACTCGGAGCCCAGGCAAGGTATCTCGACGGCAACCCTGATCTCCTGTGCAGCGCGGCCATCAAGAAGCAGCTCAATCTGCTTTCAGCAGACAGCGCGTACGCTGCTTACGTCTCGCGCATGCGGAGAGCCAGGGAGTGCAAGATTGATATTGTCGAGGTTCGCGCGAAGCTGTGCCGCGAGCCTGGCAGCGGCTTGTCCTGCTCTTAGCGGGGTGCGGTGACACGCCGGGCCGTGGGCTGCGTTACGGCTTGGCGCTGTCGGCGAGATGCTTGCGAAAGAATGCAACAACGTCCGCGTGAAGTCGTCGATGGAAGTCAACGCGATCGAAACCCGGCGCATCGGTGCAGACTGCGGGGGGCTCCTGCGCTTCCTTTGGGGTGCAGGTCGCGAGGAAGGAAAAATGCTTGGCATTTTCCACGAAATGGTAGTCTGGCTTTGCCGGAAGCCTCTGATTCATGGCTGCCGCGCAGCATCCGGATAGACCGTCGGCATTCTGCGCCGGGTCAGAACTCCACAATTGGACCGGCACCGTTATTCCCTTCAGCTTCTCTTCAGGGAAGACGAATACCGGGTAGGGATCAATGATGACGGCGGCCTTGACGCGCGGGTCATGGGTCGCCGGTTGATCAGGAAGCTCGCCGCTTTCGAGTTGTTTGCACGCCTTCAGGCCGGACGTCTCGCAATTCGGCAATCCTTTGCGGAGATCGGGGTTGCCGCCGATGACGACAAGACCGGTGTAGCCACCAAACGAAAACCCGTAGAGCCCGATATGCTGAGTATCGATGCGTGACGCGTCCGGCCACCCTTCCAGCATATAGTCGATCAGCCGGCTCATATCTGTGGGACGCTCGACGAGGACCGAAAGACTATCGGTGCGGCTGGTGTCACGCCAGGTGTCGCCGGGGTGATTGAGCGCTGCCACGACGAATCCAGCGTCCGCCAAAGCCGCCGCAGTGTCGTGGTGACCGCCGAACCATCCTCTCCTGCCGTGCGACATCACGATGAGCGGAAGCTTTTCTCCGGTGATCGGACATGCGGGCACAGCGAAAAAGGTGGCGCCACGTGCATCCATCTCTCGAGGAGGCTCTGCACACGGGGTCCAAACCAACAATCTGATTGCCCGTCCCGCCGGACCGGCCGGAATGTCGAAGTTTTTGACACCGGCCGCTTGCGCCGTTGTTATCCCAAGGACAAGCAGGATAGCGAAGATGAACGCAGGAAGTTGCATCGTTGCTCCTATCGAGCCTGCGCGACGACGCGCAGGCATATAAACCAGGTACGGCGGTCAGAGCATCAGAGGCTCGGCGCGAGTTGGTTCCCCATGCGAGGGCGTTCATCTCTCCAAATTCCGCAGCAACAGCCTCAGCGCCGTCGCCGCGAACACCTGCATATTCGCAAACCGGTCGTTGCTGCCCGTCTCCAGCGTCATCACCTCGGCAGCCGGCCCAGCGACGGCCATGCAGCTGTGGCCGGCGGCATCGCCGTAGCGGTTGCCGGTGGGGCCGGCGGCGCCGGTTTCGGACAGGCCCCAGTCGCAGTTGAAGCGGCTGCGCATCTGCTCGGCGAGCAATGTCGCATAGGGCTCCGAAGACGAACGAAAGCCCTTCATGCCGTCATCCGAAATATCCATCAGCACCCGCCTGGCATCGCGGGTGTAGACCACGGCGCCGCCGAGGAAATAGGCCGACGCGCCGGGCACCGCGAGCAGGCTCGCCGAGATCAGGCCGCCGGTCGAGGATTCCGCGACCGCAATGGTCTGCTTGCGCGCGATCAGTTTGGCGGCGACCTGTTCCGCAATGCCGACGAGATCCTTCATGTCCTGCACCTCTCCATCCCGCAACCGAGCTGCGCCTTCCTAGCATATGACAGCGGCATTGGCCGAGTTGCGGATGACGGGCAGGCCTGCTTGAATGGCAGGGGCAAGACGGCGCGACGAAGCGCTGCGCAAACGTCAAGAGGAAACGAACAAGGGAGACGTCATGGCGTCCCTGATCGCCGGCGGGGTGGATTGYGACGTGCATCCGGCCGTGCCGCATCTGACCAGCCTGCTGCCGTACCTGAACGACTACTGGCGCGATCAGGTGACGACGCGCGGCATGGTCGATCTCGTTTCGCAATCCTATCCGCAGAACTCGCCGATCACGGCGCGGCCGGACTGGCGGCCCGAGAGCGGCAAGCCGGGCGAAAGCCTGGAGGACATGCAGCGCCATGTGCTCGATCCCTTCCAGGTCTCTCACGCCATCTGCAATCCGCTCTACGGCGTGCAGATGGTGTTTTCGGAGGACCTGCAAGCCGCCTTCTGCCGTGCGCTGAACGACTGGCTGGTGAAGGAATGGCTCGATCGCGACAAGCGGCTGCGTGGCTCGATCGTCATCCCCACGCAAAGCGTCGAGAAAGCCGTCGCCGAAATCGAGCGCTGCGCGGAGGACCGGCGTTTCGTCCAGGTGCTGATGCTGGTGATGGGCGACGTGCCGCTCGGCAAGCGCGCGCTGTGGCCGATCTATGAGGCCGCGGAACGGCTGGAACTCCCTGTCGGCGTCCATGCCGGTTCCGCCTATCACAATCCGCCGACCGCGGTCGGCTGGGGTTCCTATCACATCGAGGACTATGTCGGTCAGGCGCAGGCGTTCCAGACCCAGCTCACCAGCCTGATCGTCGAGGGCGTGTTCGTCCGCCATCCCCGGCTGAAGATGGTGATGCTGGAATCCGGCATCTCATGGATCTCGCCCTTTCTCTGGCGTCTGCACAAGTTCTGGCGCGGCGTGCGGATGGAGACGCCCTGGGTCGATCGCGCGCCGCTGGAAATTGTGCGCAGCAACATCCGCTTCTCGTTACAGCCATTTGATGCGCCGCCAGATGAAGTGACATTAATTCGCCTGTTTGATCATATGCAGTCGGACGAATTGGTCCTATTCTCCACGGACTATCCGCACTGGCAGTTCGACGGCCAGGACGCGCTGCCCGAAGGTCTCACCCCCGATCTCGTGCGCAAAATCATGATCGACAATCCACACGCAACCTATCCCCGCCTGACGTGAGCCCACTGCCAAAGGAGGCAAGGCGATGAATATCCAGTTCCGCGAGAGCACCGAAGCCGCTTCCCCCCTGACCGCCAAGGCCGCGATCGCGGACTGCGACATCCACCCGGCACGCGCCACCCGCACCGAGCTCTATCCCTATCTCGCCAAACGCTGGCAGCATCATCTCGAAGTCTACGGCGTCCATGCCTATCAGGGCATGATGGAAGGCCCGCCCTATCCGAAGGCCCAGCCCAATGCGTCGCGCCGCGATGCCTATCCGCCGGAAGGCGGCCCGCAGGGCTCCTCGCTCCCGTTCCTGCAGAAGCAGCTGCTCGATCCCAACAATATCCAGTTAGGGGTGCTCAATCCGCTCAACACCGGGCAGGGCATTCGCAATCACGAGCTCTCGGCCGCGCTGTGCTCGGCCATCAACGACTGGCAGATCGACAAATGGACCTCCAAGGACAAGCGGCTGAAAGCGTCGATCGTCGTCTGCAATGAGGATGGGCTGTCGGCCGCCGCAGAAATCCGCGAGCGCGCCGGCGACAAGAATTTTGTTCAGGTGCTCTTGCTCAGCCGCAATGTCGAGCCGCTCGGCCAGCGCCGCTACTGGCCGATCTACCAGGCCGCGGAAGAGGCGGGTCTGCCCGTCGGCGTCCACGCCTTCGGCTTCGGCGGCAATCCGATCACGCCATCGGGCTGGCCGAGCTACTACATCGAGGAGATGGTGGGCCAT
>NZ_JBFULT010000100.1:0-16086 GCF_054049755.1 Bradyrhizobium sp. P5_C11_2 | reverse complement strand
CCGGAACGACGGCTGCCAGCCCATGGTCCAGGGAAACGCCTTGGCCTGGCTCAGTTCCTCGTCGCCGGAGGCGACGAAAAGCTGCGGGATTTTCTTTTCGTTCAGATACCAGCGCGTGGCGAGATTGCCGGGCGTGCCGAACGACCCGAACATCAAATGCACGTCGTCCTTCTCGACCAGATTGCGGGTCAGCTCCAGCGCCGTCGTCGGGTCGGAATTGTCGTCGCGCGTGATGAAACGGACCTTGCGGCCATTGATGCCGCCGCGATCGTTGATCATGTCGAAATAGGCCGCCTCCGCCTGGCCGATCGCGCCGAATTCCGAAAGCGGTCCCGAATACGGCATCACATTGCCGATGCGGATTTCCTTGTCGCTTCCGGGCCGCTCCGCATCGCGTTGAGACATCGCCCCCAGCGACGCAATGGCGATCGTCCCAACGAACAGCACCTTGCCGATGACGCGCATGTTCGACACCTTGTTGATATTGGCCCCTCGTCGAGGTCGGCTCAATCTGCACCAAGGCCGCTTGATCTAGGTCAAGCGTTTGTCAATCGTGTGGCTTGATAGCTTGTTGCGAAGCCGCGCACCTGTCATCCGCGAAAGAAAATGGCAGGCGTGCTGACGCGCCGACRGGCCGCTAGGGTGAGAGAGTGTGTCGTGTGGCACCGTAGGCCGTCTTGGCGAACTCGGGTTTGCACTCGGCGGGTTTGGTTTGGCAATCGTCCGATGAAAAATGAATCGATCTGTGAAAGATCACGTTTGGGATGGCGGGCCTTAATTTGGATGGCGGTCAATATTGACCAGTGGCAGCAGAGCTTACGATTTCATGATCGTCCATCACCGCCCCCATTGGCATCCATCGGTGACGGAGAGTATTGCGCTCCCGCCGCATCCAGGCGAGCCTCATGACCATTCAGCGACCACCATGTCCTAAATGCCAGACAACAACGATGCTGGCGCGCATCACGCCCGGCCTCGCCGGTTTTGATATTCATACCTTCGAATGTCCCGCTTGCGATTTCGTCGATCAGATCGCGGTCGAGCTGGTCGACCCGATGAGATCGGCCATTACCCTGGCTTGGTTTCAGAGCGAATTGCGGGCGCCTACGTAGGACGCGCGCTACCGGGAACGGCCGAGCGCCGAAAGCCCAAACGTGGGCATTGGTCGAGAAGAACCGATAGCAGCGCTCGGCTTGGCAACGACAGTGACGTGCTCAGTATGGATCGGTATCGGGCGTTGAGTTTGGCGCTGCGCTTCGACAAACAAGTCGTAGGACAGTCTCCGAAAGACGCACGACCAATTCTTGCAGGCCCTTGTTCTCATTTTCGAGAGAGTGGAGAGCGAGCCTCATTCGGATCTCGTCTTCGAGACTCTGGGGCCAAAGGGTTGGCTGCCTTCGCTCCGTGGTCATTCCTCCCTCCCAACAGCGCTACCTGCCTTGTCGCACTCTTTGGCATGACGACCCCCAAGACTACATGCTCTCAAGGACGCTGATTCGCAGGTCAATATTGCTCAGTTTCGACGGCCACCGCATTGGGTATCAGAAGTCCCGATTTGCCGGGACGACGCTCTCCGTCGCGATGCTTGGACATGATGCTCTTTGTAGCGAATCTGCTCGCTGCGAGGGTCTGCTGCTAGGATAGCCATGTTGTCCAACCCGTTTGGTGGGTGCCCCGACGGGTTGCGAAACCTTGCACCAACAAGTCGCTCCAGCGCCTTGTGTCATCATGCGAAAAGCCGACATCGCGCGCAATATCGAGGTCGGTTAACTGCGCCATCAGCAGACGTAGTCATCCGAAAATCCGCATCATTATTGCTTTGCCGATACAGGCAAGGGGCCGTGCTACCGTTCAGCCGATAGGTTGACGAGGCGCGGCTTGGGCGCTTGTGCAGTCGCGGACGAAGGTGCCGGCGTTGTCTTCTCAAAGTCCGCGAGAATGCTGGCGCCGAGCTCCGAGGCGGGGACCGGCCGGCCGAAGAAGAACCCCTGGGCCTGATCACCGTCGGCCGATTCGAGAAAAGCCGCCTGGTTGGCGGTTTCGACGCCCTCGACCGTCACTCGCATGTGCAGCTCGCGTCCGAGCGCGATGATCGCTTTCACCACCGTCCCGACCTGACAATGGGAGCCGTCGAGGCCCTGTATGAAGCTTCGATCGATCTTGATCTTGTCGAACGGAAAGCGCCACAGATAGCTGAAGCTCGAATAGCCGGCCCCGAAATCGTCCATCACGATGGCCACGCCCATCGCCTTGAGCGTCAGGAGCTGCGCCATGATCGTTTCGGTGTTACCGAGCAGCAGGCTTTCGGTGATCTCCAATTCGAGCCGGTGCGCCGCGAGGCCCGCCTCTTTCAGTGCGGCGGCGACGATGTCGCTGATGCTGCCCGCAACGAACTGCGCGGGCGACAGGTTCACTGCAACGGTCAGGTGCTCCGGCCAGGTCGCGGCGGTGCGGCATGCCTCCCGCAAGACCCACGCCCCGATCTGGTCGATAAGCCGCAACTCCTCGGCGACGGGAATGAAGGTCAATGGCGGAATGAACGTTCCGTCCGCCGCGGGCATGCGGATCAGCGCTTCGAAGCCGACAAGGCGGCGCTGAGACATTTCGAAGAGCGGCTGGTAATGCAGTTCGAAGCGATCATCTAGCACCGCCTCGCGGATCGTCCTCTCGAGCTCGATCCGCGCGTGCAACGCAGTATCCATCTCGGGCAGGAAAAACCGGATGCAATTGCGGCCGGCAGCCTTGGCCGCGTACAGCGCCAGATCGGCGCTCTTGAGCAACTGCTCCGCGGTGGTGCCTTCCTCCGGCGCCAGGGCCACGCCGATGCTGGCGGTGGTGAGGATCTCGTGCTGCTTGAACTTCACCGGAGCATTTACAGCGGTGGCAAGATGGCGCGCAAACGCCTCGGCCTGCGTCCTGCCGGCGACGTCATACTGCACGACGACGAACTCGTCCCCGCCGAGCCGGGCCACCACGTCGTCGATCCGGACCGTTGCACGCAAACGCTCCGCGATGGACTTGAGCAGAAAATCGCCGCCGTCATGACCAAGCGTATCGTTGACCTCCTTGAAGCGGTCGACGTCGATGAAGTGCACGGCAAGGCTGCCGCCCCGCTTCGGCAAGTGAGCGAGAGCTCTCTCCAGTTTTTCGATCAGATGGGGACGATTGGCCAGTCCGGTCAACGCGTCATGGTGGGCGAGGAATCGGATGCGTCGGTCAGCCTGTTTCACCTTTGTTTCACGATACCACGCAATCGCGGGAATGGAGAAGGCGAGGCCCGACAGCAGGCAAAGGAATACGGCCGCGGTCAGGAACGTATTGTGGACATTCTTGCGTTGCTCGGTTTCATCCACGTAGGCCGCAACGACCGCGGTGAGGCGACCATCGGTCTGGACCGGGACATAGGCGAGGGCGAAGAATGCCGGCCGGTCGGCCGAAGTGCCCTCCCTGACGTCGACGATCGGCCGACCGTCAGCGACTGATCGCGCCGCGTCGGGGCTGTATTCGGACAAGTCGACGAGCGCGATCTTTTCGCGCGTCGAAACGAGCTGGGAGTAGCCATTGCGGTTGAATATTTCGTAGTGAAAGACCTCGCCGGAATTTCGCGCCGACAGGAAGAACCTCAGACTCGCGGCTGAAGGCTGCTCGCCGCCGGCGATCTGCTCAAGATCGGTGACGCTGGCCGCCAGGAACCTCGCCCAGCTGCGCGCGGTCGACATCGCATCTTGGCGGAGAAGGTGATCGGTCGTGATCTTCAGGGTCATCCCGGTGCCCGTCAACAGAATGGCGAGCGCAGCGACGATGGTGACGATGTTTCGCTGAGGCCAGATGTTGGCGAGCGACGGCATCCGCGGCTACCGGGTCGATCGCATTTTCGTGAGCTCGGTCCGGACCGTTTTCAGCAGCTCGGCATTGTGCTCACTTTTTGAAGCCCAATCATTGGCAATGGCTGCGAACACGGCATTTGCCGCATCGAGGTCCGACGACGAGGGCATGATCACCTGGCGCTTCGGATCGGACTTCAGTTCCCGCATAATGCTGTTTTCCGCCGCTTCGTAGGTATCCATGAAGCGCGCGGCAGCCCACTCACCGCTGTATTTGAGGATGATCGCCTGGGCCAATTCGGGCAGCCGATTGAACGTTTTCCGGCTCATCAAAACCATCAATGGCGCGCCGCTGATTCCAAGAAGGTAATGATAGGTTGCAACGCGTTTGATGCCATAATCGACCAATGGAGACGGTGGCACGAGCGCGCCATCGATGCTGCCGTTGCCGATGGCTTCCGAGATCTTGGTGACCGGCAGAAACACGGGCTGCGCTCCGAGCTTTTCCAGCGCGGCGGCTTCGCCGGGATTGTTGACGCGAATTCTCTTGCCCTTCAAATCATTCAGCGACGTGATCGGGATCTTGCTGTGGATCGTCTCCGGTTCGGTGACGTAGGCGCCGATCACGGTGTAGTCATCGTATCCTTGCAATGCGTTGGCGGCCACGAGCCGGGTGAACACAGGAACGGACTCCCGCATGCTCGTAAACAGACCCGGCATCTCGACGATTGCATTATCTGCGAACCGGTTGCGCGTCAGGCCTGTCACGACGTAGGCGATGTCGGCCGTACCATCGAGCACGAGCTGGGGCTGTTCAGCCGGATCCTTGCCGAGCGCGCCGCTGAAATAGGTTTCGATTTCGATCAGGCCTCTTGCCTCGGCGTTGACCGCGTCGACAAACGGTCTGACCGCGGCGAGATAACTCGTCGAGCGGTCGGAGCTGGGGAAGGCCAATTTGAGCTTGACCGGTTCGGCGGCCGACGCCGAAATCAACACAAAAGAGATCACCGCGCATCGTGCCAGCAACTTGAGCATCGGTTTTCCGATCGTGGCGGCGGCGCGTCACACAGTGGTGCGAGACGCCGATTTCCTTAGTCCTAGTGACCCCCCACAGATAGAAATTCTCCAGATAACTCTCCTAGATAGCACGCGGCGATGCCGGGCGGCGACGAAATCGCGAATCGTGGTTGGAGGCATGCTAACGCGAGCGAGACAATTGTCTGGGAGGCGCCAATGCGATTTGGCTTACTTCGGCGGCTACGGCAGCCCGCGCGCCTCGAGCTGATGCACCAGCAGCAGCGTCGGCTCGGCGAGGCTGTCGCCGGAGCCGTCGAGGCCGAACGCGGCGGCGATGCCGTCGCGGCTGCGCAGCAGCGTGCTGCGCGGACAGTGGCCGGCGCCGCACAGCGTCTTCTTCAGCACCTCGCCCTGCGACACGAGGTTCGCGGGATCGTTCGCGGCCCAGGCCAGCACGATCGGCGCATCGACGTTGAGGATGCCGGGGAAGACCGACCGCTTGTCGTACTGGCTGGCATCGGTGCCGAAATAGGCCTTCTCGCTGTCGCTGGCGTCCTTGCCCACGCGGTAGATACCGGACACCAGCACGACGGCGGCGACGTCGGCGC
Organism: Bradyrhizobium sp. P5_C11_2; assembly: GCF_054049755.1. Taxonomy (NCBI): domain Bacteria; kingdom Pseudomonadati; phylum Pseudomonadota; class Alphaproteobacteria; order Hyphomicrobiales; family Nitrobacteraceae; genus Bradyrhizobium; species Bradyrhizobium sp. P5_C11_2. Next base: position 10,637 of record NZ_JBFULT010000100.1, on the reverse strand, counting down.
GGTCGGTCTGGAATTCGGGATGTGCCAGCAGGCTGGCGACATGGAAGGCGCCGGCGCCATAGCCGACCGCGACGATCTCGCGGGCGTCGCCGTTGAACAGGTCGATGTTCTGGTGGACCCAGGACAGCGCGGCCGCGACATCGGTCGCACCCATCGGCCAGGCGGCCGCGGGCGCCAGGCGATAGGTCACGCGCACGCCAATCATGCCGTTGCGGGCGGCAAAGCACATCGCCTGGTCCTGGATCTCGCGGGACAGGTCCGGCGCTCCGCGGTCACCGGTGAACGTGTCGCCCCCCACGAACAGCAGCACGGGCCGGGGCGTATCCGCCTTGGTCTCGCCGGTGGTGGCGACGTCGAGCACGTTGGCCTCGCTCTCGCCGTAGCGCAGGCCTCGCGAGAACGAGACCGGCTCGCACAGCCGCGCGGTGCCGCCGGCGGTCGTGTCGCTATCGGTGAGGCCCACCCGGACAAGATCGGAGGGCGCCGTCAGCCGCGCCGGCAGCGGACCGTGCGCGGACGCCGCCGTGACACTCAGAACAAGGAAAAATGCGAGATAATTCTTCATGTTGGTGCCGGCCTTGCGTGCCTGATATGGCGTCGCTGGTTTGGCCTGTCTTTTCAATTCGCCTTATTAGTGAGTTCGTCTGAGGCGATTTCACGGCGCCCGGTTTTGTCCGCCAGGTTCGGCTCAATTCTCCGGCTGGAACGTGCAATCCGCCCCGCTGCCGTCCTTCCGCCGGATGGCATTGGGGTCGATCGTGCAGCTCAGCCGGGTCAGGCTCTCGAAATTCGATCCCGCCGCGCCATCCGGCGGAACGCCGGCCAGCGCCTCGGTCGCGAAGATCTCGTTGGCCGTGGAGCCGTTCACGTTCTTGACCTTCTTGCCGAAGGAGACTTCGCAGTTGCGTAACGTGATGTCGACATTGCTGGTGCGGCAGACGATCCGGTCCGCGGTCACCACGATCGCCTTCTTGTAGGGAACGTCGCTGTTGGCGGCGAACAGCATCGCCATCGCCTTCTTCTCGGCGCCCGACAGGACCGGCGACAGCGGTGCGATCACGCCCGCGAGCGCCAGCGCCGTGGCGCCCGAGACCTTTGCGGGCTCCGCAGCGGACGCGCCGGCGGCGTGGAAGGCGCCGGCAAGAACGACGGCGCAGGTGAGGATCACGCGACCCGATTTCATTCTTGTCTCCCCCGGACCCGAAGCCTTAGGCCGCCTTTTTCCGCTTGATCGTCTTCTTCGCAGTCTTCTTGGCAGCCTTCTTGGCCTTCTTCGCCGCCTTCTGGGCAGCGAGGTAGGCTTCGACCTTCCTGGAGGAATGGCCGGCCGCCGCGACGGCGGCCTTCAGCTTTGCCGGGGTGATCTTGAATTTCTTCGACCAATAGCGGACTTCATAGGCCTCGCTCAAGGCGATCCGGCTCTTGTCGGAGGCGCGGTGCTTCTGGAGCTTGATGTAGTCCTCGACCTTCCTGGCGGAGTGGCCGACCTTCTTGACGGCGTATTTCAGCTTGGCCGGCGTCACCTTGAACTTCTTCGACCAGTAGGCGACTTCGTACCTCTCGGTGAGCGCAATCAGCGCGCGATCGGCTCCGCCCCGTTTTGCCTTGTTGTCGGCCATGCGTCCCTCCCGCCATGGATGCGTGCGTGCACTGTAGCATGCAATCGGATTCGGAAGGCAAGCCTGCCAACCCCGCGGCGGTTGCGCGTCGCGGCTGTTTTGCCCCGACGCCTCAAGCGCTTGCGCAGCGCGACCCTGCTTCATGCCGGGCCAGGTCGTTCTACTGTGCATGGGGTTGTTTGCGCGTTTTTGTCCCTCGCGCTTCCGTGATGGAACCTTATGGCGGCTGTGGCGACTTACCTATGACGCGGGGAGAAACGTGCGAGGCTGTAATGGCAGAGCAGTGGAAGCATACCGCCGATCCGGCCGAGATCATGCGGGCGAATGGTCACCCTGAGCTGGAATATGCCGCCGGCTGGACCATCGCCGGCCTGGTCACCATCGGCACCATCGTCGCCGCCTGGGTGTTCGCGATCTAGGCTGCGGGAAACCGGAGCTCGAACGCCGCGCCCTCGTCGGTCGGCTTGAGCCGGATCGAGCCGCCATGGCTCGCCATCACCGCGCGCGCAATCGCGAGCCCCATCCCGGTCCYGCCCTGGTCGCGGCGGGTGGTGAAGAAGGCGTCAAATATCCTGTCGCGGTTCGGCGCCGAGATCGGCTCCCCGTCATTGCTCACCGTCAGAAGCAAGGTCGTGCGCTCGTCGACCGCCTCCAGCCGGATTGACCTCGCCTTGTGCCGCATCGCGTTGTCGGCGAGATGCGACAGGACGATCAGCGCTTTTTCGCCGGACATGCCGATCGGCCGGTCGAGGCTGCCGCTGGCTAGAATCGCGCTTGCCGGAAACCGGCTCTTGAGGTCGGCGATGACGGGCGCGAGCTCGGTGCGCTCGTTCTGCGGCAGGCTCTCGGCGCGGGCCAGTTCGCGCAGCCGCTGCGCCATCGCCTCCAGCCGCTGTGTGTCCGACAGGATGTTGGCGATGAAGGTCTTCTGCTCGGCGGGCGTCAGGCCGTCGGCCCTGCCCTGAAGCGAATCCTGCAACAGCTCGGCTGCGCCCTTGATCGAGGTCAACGGCGATTTCAGTTCGTGGGTGAGATGCGCCGAGAACGTCGCGATGTAATCCGAGCGTCGCGCCAGCTGCTCGGCCATGCCGAGGAAGCTGTGCGAGAGCTGGGCGAACTCGCGGGTGCCGTAATGCCTGAGCGGCTTGAAGGCTTCCCGGTCGCCGCGGCCGATCCGCGCGGCGCGATCGATCAGTTCGCGCATCGGCAGCGTGATGGTGCGCGAGAACACCAGCCCGATCGCGATGGTGCCGAGGATCACGGCGAGCCCCGCCAGCACGAACTTGGCCCGCTCCTGGTAGAGATGGTCGAAGATGTTGCTCGGCGTCCGCGTGGTGTAGATCACCCCCGCAACGCGGTTGTTGACGATGACGGGCATCGCCGAGAACACGTGCACGCCGAGCCCGCGGCTGAAGGAATAGATCGGCGGCGGCGGCTTGTCCGGCACGCGGTTGCGCAAGGTGGCGCGGTATTGGCCGCGCAGCGCGTCGGCCACCTCCTCGATATGGGCGAGCGATTGCCCGACCTCCTGGCGCCCTGCGATCACCACGCCTTGCGGATCGAGGATGCGAAAGCCCGCCAGCGTCACCTTCTGGGTCTCGCGGATGATCGGTGTCAGCCTGGCGCCGATCTCGACATAGGCTGGCTGCGCCGGCCGGGTCGCTGCTTGCGCATCCGGCCGCCGCCGCAACAGGTCGTTGGCGGTGAGGTCAAGCGCCGGACGGATCGGCGTGACCTGGTCGCCGGGATCGGGCAGCACGCCGGGCGGCACCTCGATGCCGAGCGTCAGGCCGCCATCGAGCCGGGCCGTGACCTCCTGCGCATAGATCGTCGCCACCACGCGGCTCTGCGCGATCAGCTCGGCCTGGGTCTGGCGGATCAGCTGGTTGTCGTAGAGGCGGAAGAAGAACAGGCCGACCAGCGGCAGCACGCCGACGGTGGTCAGCACCGCGAAGATCACGAGGGTGAGCGACGGCCGCCATTTGTCGGGGGCCGCGCTCATGCCTGTTTCTCGCAGCGGCCGAGCTTGAAGCCGACGCCATGGATGGTCTCGATCACATTGTCGCAAGCGAGCGCCGCAAGCTTGGCGCGGATGTTGCGGATGTGGCTGTCGATGGTGCGGTCGGAGACCTGGATGTTGAGCTGATAGGCCGCCCGCATCAGCTGCTCGCGGTTGAACACCGAAGTCGGCCGGGTCAGGAACGCGCGCAGGATCCCGAACTCGATCGCAGTCAGTTTCAGCGGCGTGCCGGCAAAGGACGCCACATGCTGCTCGGGATCGATCAGGAGGCCGCCTTGCGACAGCGCGCTCGGCCCGGCCTTGGCGTCGCCGTTGCGCGGGCTGAGGCGGCGGAGGATGACGTTGACCCGCGCCACCAGCTCGCGCGGGCTGAACGGCTTTGTCACGTAATCGTCGCCGCCGATCTCGAGGCCGAGGATGCGGTCGATCTCCTCGTCGCGCGCCGACAGGAACAGGATCGGCACGTCCGAGGTCTTGCGTATCTCGCGGCAGACGTCGAGGCCGTCGAACTCCGGCATGCCGATGTCGAGCACGATCAGGTCGGGCCGGTCGGCGGCAAATCGGCTGAGTGCCTCCTTGCCGTCGCGCGCCTCGATCACGTCCATGCCGGCCTTCTTCAGCGCCACGCGGATGACCTCGCGGATGTGGCCTTCGTCGTCGACGATGAGAATGCGATGCGCCAAGACCCTCTCCGCTTCCTCGTCAGCCCGCCGGTTGGTCGCCGGGCTGAGTCTTCGCCTGCGCATCCAGCCGGCGTTGTAGCCGCCAGCTGCGAAAGCCCCAGGCCCGCCAGGCCAGATCCTGACGCTGAAGTTCTACAAGGCGGTCGCGGCGCGACACAAGGCAGCTTTCGCTTGCGCCGGCGCGGAGCGCGATCGCCTTGTCGATCGCGGGCAGCGCCTGCGGCCCGAGCGTGAGAAGGTAATTGATATCGATCTGCACGCCTTTGCCCGATGCCTCCCGGCTGTGAGCGACATTATAGTCGGCAATGAACGCATCGAAGTTCACGAGCGAGCAGCTATACAACACGATCGTTAACGCGATCAGGTTGGCGCCGACGAGCCACCGGTTGGGCCGGTTGAGCGCGATGCGGGCAACGATCAGGACCAGCCCGAGCGCCACCAGCCCCATCCAGATGAAGGCCGCGATGCGCCAGTAGGTCAGCATGTAGATATCCACGTAGAGGTCGAGGCGGAGAATGGAGGAGGCGACCAGAAGCACGTTCTGACCCACCCAGAGATAGACCAGCGGCCGGATCACCGTCGATTTCTCGGCCGGTCCGCCTGGCCGCATCGCGACCAGCACGAAGGCGGCGGCAAGTAGCGCAGTCGCGATCAGCGGATAGGCGCCGCGATGGGCATAGGCCGCATAGGTCAAATTGGCCGGCAACGCCACATGGCCCCAGAGGTAGATGCCATCGAGAATGGATTGCGCCGCGAACAGCAGATTGAACAGGATCAGCGAACGCAGAATGGTGGAGGGGCCCAGGAACTCGGCCGAGACCAGGGGCCGGAGCGGCGGCGGCACCGGGCCATCGTCGACGGTCGTGGTGAGAACTTTCCTGCGTCGCCAGCGCACATGGATGAACGGCCAGACCAGCGCCAGCATCAACGTCCAGAACAGCACACGCGGGATGCTGATATATTCGAGGATGAGCTTTGGATTGAGCAGGGACACCCACTGCTCGATCACCGGATTGGCCGCGGCGAACAGCGCGACAAAGACGGTGCTCAGCGCCGCGGGCAGCACCCAGAGCGCGATGCCGCGGGTGAACGCCGACATGTTGAAGACCTGGAGCGCGTCGGGGACGAATCTGAAGGGACCGAGCAGGAAGAAATTGCGCAGCGCGCGGGCGCGGTCGGCGAGTTCAGTCGTCTCCGGATTGGTCGCGAGCAGCAGCGCAATCGTCAGCGACGTGACGAGAATCAGGAACGACAGCGTGTTGAGCTCCTCGACGGCCGGCACGAGACCGAGCGTGACGACCGCGCCGCCGATCGCCGCGCGCCGAAAATCCAGTGCCGCGTGATTGAAGAGCACGGACACGGAGGCGATCGCGACGGCAAAGAGCGTGAGAGAAAGTCCGATCCGCTCGCCATAGAACAGCCAGTCGGCGAGCGCGGCGAGCGTCAGCGCGAGGCCGAGCTTGGCCGGAAGCGATGAATGCCTCATCGGCTGGATTTCCGCTGCTATGGTCGATGCCAGGCTCGTCATGTCCAAAAGACCTTTCGTGATGGGTGACATCACGAAGTCTGAACGTCCCCTGTGCAGAAGGCGGGATCATCGTCTGCACGGCTTCAGGAGTTTGGTGCAGTTTCCGTGCAGGCGCGCTTTTGACTCTCGCGCGGCGTGAATCGCTTTGATAGGTGCGAAGCATTCGCCACCGCACGCGTGATGCATCATGCAATTCCTCCGTCGTATCGGCTTCATCCTGCTCTGGCTGGCCGCGCCCGTCCTCGCATTCGCGGCTGCCAACAAGAACGATCCCTATCTGCTCGTGCTGCGCGGCGCCGGAAACGTCGCGCTTGTCGCCGCAAGCATCATGATCATCGTCGTCCTCGTGCGCCGGGGGCATTGGCGCCGGATCGCCGGCAAGCCGCTCGTTCTGCTCTGGTGCCTGCCGCCGCTGCTGATGGCGGCGGCGCATCTACGATTCGAACTGCGCAAGCACGACGTTCTCGGGGCCAGCGCCACCGAGGCGCGGCAGCTCGGCCCCCACTTCATGGTCGGCTATTCGTCCTTCCCCGGGGTCGCGCGCCTCGCCGGGCAGGGCCTGATCGGCGGCATCTACGTCACCCGGCACAACATCCGGGGACGAACGGTCGAGGCGCTGCGTGCCGAGATCGCCGCGCTCCAGGACAAGCGGCGCGTCGCAGGCCTGCCGCCCCTGGTCGTCGCCGCCGATCAGGAGGGCGGCATCGTCGGGCATCTTGCGCCGCCGCTGACGAAGGTGCCGGCGCTGGCGACGCTCACCGGGCTCGCGCCCGACGACCAGCAGGTCAAGGCCGAAGAGTTCGGCCGCATCCACGGGCGGGAGCTCGCCGGGCTCGGCGTCAACCTCAATCTGGCACCGGTGCTCGACTTGAAGCCGCCGGTCCGGCGCAACCGTCTCGATTTCCATACGCTGATCGGCCAGCGTGCGATTGCCACCGATCCCGTTGTCGTCAGCGCGATCGCGAGCGCCTATGTGCGCGGGCTGGAGGCCTCCGGCGTCGGCGCCACGCTCAAACATTTCCCCGGCATCGGCCGCGTTCGCACCGACACGCATCATTTCAGCGCCAATCTCGATACGCCGGTCAGGGAGCTGGAGACGACCGATTGGCTCCCGTTTCGCGAGGTGCTGTCGCAGTCGCACAGTGCGCTCATGGTCGGCCACGTCACGCTCACCGCGGTCGATCCGGATCGCGCGGCCTCCCACTCGAAGCGCGTCGTCGAGGGGATCATTCGCGACAAGTGGAAGTACCAGGGCGTGGTGATGACCGACGATCTCGTGATGGGCGCGATCTACCAGAATGACGTCTGCAAGGCCGTGGTCGAGGCCATCAACGCCGGGGTCGACCTGCTGCTGGTCGCCTATGACGGCGCGCAGTTCTATCGGATCTTCCAATGCGCGCTGGAGGGATCGCGGCAAGGCAGGCTCGATGCGGCGACGCTGCGCGCGAGCCAGGCGCGGCTGGAGAAGGCCTTGCCGACGGAGCAGGCGCGAGCTGCCTCACGCGTCGTCCGTGTCGTCGATCAGCATTAGCCCTTCACGAACTGACGATAGTCCGGCTCGCGGTGAAACCAGAATTCGTAGCCGGACACGCCTTTTTGCATGGCGACGTCGTGGATCGGCTGGTTGAGCGGAACGACGGGAACGTCGCGCATGCAGAGCGCCACGAAGTCCTTCACGGCCTTGTCGTATTCCGCCGCGTCCGTGGTGAACCGCGCCTTGTCGATCAGCGCGTCCATCTCCTTGTTCTGATAGGAGGAGATGTTGAAGATCGAATTGTTGCCGTGAAAATTCCAGTAGAAGTAATATTCGGGATAATCGAGCCAGCCGCTGAAGCGGTTGAGCGCGAGCGGCAACTCCTTCTTGTTCAGCGTGGTGCGCCAGTTCGCGCCGGGAATCTTTTCGATCGATGCCTTGATGCCGATCTTGGCGAGACTTTCCTGGATCAGGATGGCGGTCGGCTCGCCGACCGTCGCCGTGCCGGTGTCGAGCGACAAGGTGGTCTCCAGGCCGGATTCGAATCCGGCTTCCTTCATCAGCGCCTTGGCCTTGTCGAGATCGGTGACATAGGGGAACGGCTGCGGCCATACCGGCTTTGAGACGTCGCTCGCTCCGCCATACATGGGAACCGCGCGTCCGAAGAAGGCGCTGCTCTGGATCTGCTCGTAAGGCATCGCCCAGGCGACGGCTTGGCGCAGCTTGACGTTGTCGAACGGAGGCTTCGCGGTGTTGAGCGCCACGTACCAAAGCGCATTGGGGATCGGCACACCCGAAACCTTGACCTTGCCCTCCTTGAGGATCTGCTCGAAATCACGCGGCGCAAATCCGCTGGAGAGGTCCGCATCTCCTCGTTCGAGCATCGCGCGCCGCGTGCCCGCGGACGGTACATCGCGCGCGATCACGCGCTTGATCTTCGGCAATGGTCCGCTCGTCCAGTCGTCGAAGCGCGTGAACACGGTCTCGCTGCCCGGCTTCCAGCTTTCGATCCTGTAGGCCCCGCCGCCGGCCTCGTTGGTCTTGAGCCACGCCAGGGCCCAGGGATCCTCCGGCGTCGCGTTCTTCTTTGCCAGTTCGGAGTTGATGATGAAGGGCACGACGACCGCGACGTTGAACAGCAGCATCTTGTCCTTGCGCACATAGTCGATGCGGAAGGTGTGGTCGTCGACGACCACGAACTGCTCGGGCTTTTCGAGCGACCCGGCCGACATCTGGAAGGTCGGAAAGCCGCCGACCTTCACGGCGCGGTCGAACGACCATTTGACGTCCTTCGCCGTGACCGGCGTGCCGTCGTGGAATTTCGCGGTCGGTCTCAGCTTGAAAGTGCAGGACATGCCGTCGGCGGCGACCTCCCAGCTTTCCGCCAGCTCGGGCGCGAGCGTCGCGCGATCATAAGAGGGCGTGCCATCGGGCAGCGTCTTGGCGGCGTAGGTCAGCAGGCGATCGTAACAATTCCAGGACAGGCCGTTGACCGTCTGATTCGAGCCGACGCCTTGCATGTCGAGCGAGTTCGGTCCCAGCTCCTGCACCACCAGCAGCGTCTCCGCGCGGCCCTGCGCCGAGGCGAAGCGCGGAGCGAATGCCGTCATTCCGGCAGCGCCGAGACCGCCGAGCATCACGTTGCGGCGGCTTACATGGAAAGATGATGCGCTCATTGGTGCCTCCTCGAGAGAGATTTGCGACATAAAGAGGCAAAGCGCGTGCCATCAACCGCGCTTCATGGCGTCGCATCCCGCACGGACTGCGTTCTCAGGGTGTGACTGCGCCACGGCTGACCGCGCGCGGCGCAGTCAGCTCCTTCCAGGTGGAATTCGCCACATGTACCGGTGAGAACGCGGGACGCTCGACATAGCGGCCGTCGCCGGCTTCGGCGCGCAGATCGCCAGCCTTCCATACGATGCGGCCGCGCGACAGCGTCGCTGCGGGTCCGCCGGTGCAGGCAAAGCCTTCGAACACGTTGTAATCGATCCGGCTCATCTGCCGCTTCGCGCTGATGGTCTTGGTTGCCTTGGGATCCCACACCACGATATCGGCATCCGAGCCCAGGGCGACCGCGCCCTTGCGCGGATAGATGTTGAGGATGCGGGCGATGTTGGCCGAGGTCACCGCGACGAATTCTTCCTTCGTCAGCCGTCCCGTGGCGACGCCGGCGGTCCACAGCAGCGCAAGGCGATCTTCCAGGCCGCCGGTGCCGTTCGGGATCTTCCTGAAGTCGCCGAGTCCGAACCGCTTCTGCTCGGTCGTGAAGGCGCAGTGGTCGGTTGCGACCACCTGGAGCGAGCCGGATTGCAGGCCGGCCCACAGGCTGTCCTGGTGGGATCTGTCGCGGAACGGCGGCGACATCACCCGCTGCGCGGAATGATTCCAGTCCTTGTTCTGATACTCGCCGGCGTCGAGCAAGAGATGCTGGATCAGCGGCTCGCCATAGACGCGCTTTCCGGCGGCGCGCGCCCGCGCAATAGCCTCATGCGCCTCGCGGCAACTGGTGTGCACGATGTAGACCGGCGTGCCCGTCATGTCCGCGATCATGATGGCGCGGTTGGTGGCTTCGCCCTCGACCTCCGGCGGCCGCGAATAAGCGTGGCCCTCGGGGCCGGTGACGCCGCGCGCGATCAGCGCCTCCTGCATCAGGGCGACGACGTCGCCATTCTCCGCATGCACCACCGGCATGGCGCCGAGATGGGCGCAGCGCGCGAAGGAATTATAGAGCTCGTCATCGTTCACCATCAGTGCGCCCTTGTAGGCCATGAAATGCTTGAAGGTGTTGATGCCGTAGGTTTTGACCACGGTCTCCATCTCGTCATAGATCTGCTTCGACCACGACGTCACCGCCATGTGGAAGCCGTAGTCGGAGGCCGCCTTCTCGGATTTGTGCCGCCACTCCTGATAGGCCGCGAGCATCGACTGGCCGGGATCGGGCAGGCAGAAATCCACCACCATGGTGGTGCCGCCGACGAGCGCCGCCTTCGTTCCCGATTCGAAATCGTCGGCGGTGACGGTGCCCATGAACGGCATTTCGAGATGCGTATGCGGATCGATCCCGCCGGGGATGACGTAGGCGCCGCCGGCATCGACGATCTCCGTGCCCGTGGGGGCCTCGATCGATGCGCCGACCGCGACAATGGTGTCGCCGTCGATCAGCACGTCCGCACGGCGCGAATGATCATGATTGACGACGGTGCCGCCGCGGATGAGGAGGGGCATGGGGGGACTCCGGGGAGAGGGCTGGACGCCGCGAAAGCTAAGCGTGGTAGCCGCGATGCGACAGGCGAAATTTTAGTCAGCCGTTGCC
>NZ_JBFULT010000099.1:0-16110 GCF_054049755.1 Bradyrhizobium sp. P5_C11_2 | reverse complement strand
ATGCAGTTCCTCGTCCGGCTTTCCCCTCAATGTTCTTGGATGCGGCCGGCCGGATCTCGCGACACGGCAGGCAGCATCGTCCTTGATCCCCTCAAGCCGGTCCCGACATCGGCTTGAGCTGAATACGCGCGAAATTCTTCACCAGGGATTCGAACGGGCCGAATCCCTTCACCTTCAGGAACTCCGGCGTCTCGAACGCCCACCGTCCCGCGACTTCGTACATGGCCGCGTATTTCGGTCCGTCGCCGACCGAGACGAAGCGTTTTGCGGACAGCCAGCCGGGACAGGCGAGCAGATCGGGAAAATGCGTCTGCTCGTACCAGGCGTTGAACGCAGCCTCGTGCTCGGGGTCGATGTCGACGCGCACGATGTGGATGAAGGTCTCGTCCGGCATGAGCGGCCCTCACGCCAGACGAATGTCGCCGGCCGCGCGTGCAGCGCCGACCGTCGTTGCAATGGCATCGCACAGCGTTGGCAGAACCGGCAGCAGCGGCGGCCGCGGATCGGCGTTACCGATCAAGCCAAGTGCTTTCAGCCCGACCTTCATGCGGGTGTGCATGTCCATGATCGGCGCCGGGCCGTAGATGGCCCGGACGATCGGATAAAGCCGCTCGTTGACGGCGCGCATCGCCTTGAGATCGTCGGCGAGCGACGCCTGCCACAGCGCAATGAACAGATCCGGCGCCAGGCTCACGAGGCCGGACAGAATACCGTCGCCGCCGATCGCAAGCTGCGGCAGGAACCAGTTGAAGTTCGACGGCAGGATCGCAACGGATGGATCGGCCAGCCTCACCGCGCGCCGGTTCTCGTCATAAGCAAAGATGGTGTCGCTGCCTTCCTTGATGGCGATGACGCTGTCGAGCGCTGCGATCTTTGCCAGCGTCTCCGGCGAATAGCCGAATCCGGACGCCAGCGGATACTGGAAGATCGACACGGGAATGCCGATGGCGGAGCTGACCGCCTGCACGAAGGCGACCGGCGCGCGCGAGGTCGCCGATGCCCCGCCGCCGAGCGGCGCCGGTGGAAACAGCACCGCGCATTCGGCACCCGCTTCCTCGGCGAGCTGCGCCTGGTGGATCGCCTCCGCGGTGGAGTGCGCGATGATTCCGGCCAGCAGCGGTTTCTTGCCGATATGCCTGCGCGTCCGCTCGATCACCGCCTGGCGTTCTTCGTCCGAGAGCGATCCGCCCTCGCCTGCGTGCCCGTTGACGAACACCGCCGCGACACCATCCGGGCACGCGCAATAGTCGAGCACGCGTGCATAGCCATCCCAATCGATGGAGAGGTTGTCGTTGAACGGCAACACGGTCGCCACCGTGATGCCGCGCAGGTCAGGTTTTCTCATCGGCTCGCTCATGACGGTTTGCGCCGTGGAAATTTCAGGCTCGCGCGCGCTTTCAGCACTTCGAGGCCGGTCTCGTTGCGCGCGCTTGCCTCCCATATGATCGTGCGGGTCTCGTCGTGCTGCTCGGCAATCCAGACGTCGAAAGTGAGCGTGTCGCCATAGAACACCGGCCCCGTGAACCAGAACCGATCCTCCACCGACACGCCGATCGTACCGACCAGCTCGCTGGTGAGAATGCTGGTGCAGAGGCCGGCGACCATGATCCCCGGCGCCAGCCGGCGTCCGAACCGCGTGGCGCCGGCGTAGACCTCATCGACATGGACGGGACCGAAATCACCGGTCGCGGCGATGTAGAGCGCGCCGTCAGCTTCGGTAATGGTCTTGCTCAGGCTGACCCTGTCGTTCACCTTCAGCTCGTCGAAGGATTTCGGCTCGTACATGGCTCAGCCCCTGGCAAAGGGAACGAGCGTCGCGGTGCCGTCCACGACGGTCGCGCCGGAAGGCGACAGCGTGCAGGTGATGCGGCAGACCGCCTCGTCACCGGCGACAGAGACGATTTCAGCCTTCGCCTCGACGGAATCGCCGACGATCACCGGCGCGGAGAAGCTCAACGCGATGCTGCCGATGCGCCGCGCGGGTCCGCCGAGCTGGCTGAGGCAGGTCGTGGCGAGGCCGCCGACCGCAAGTTCGAACGCAACCATATTGGATGCGCCGGCCTTCCTGGCGCGAACGGCGTCGACATAGAGACCGCCAAGGTTGCCGCTGATGCCGGTGAACATCGCCTGCTCGGCCACCGTCATGGTCTTGCGGAACGAGAACGCCGCACCGGTCTTCAGGGGAGCGAGAGAGGTGGTCATCGGGGCTCCTACAGTCTCAGGCCGTTCTTGATGGTGCTGCGCGCGACGAGCATGCGATGAATCTCGGAGGTGCCGTCGTAGATCCGGGTGACGCGGGCATCGCGGTACATGCGTTCCAGCGGCAGGTCCTTGCTGAACCCCATGCCGCCGAACACCTGGATGGCGCGGTCGACGACGCGGCCCTGCATCTCGGATGCCGCGACCTTGATCATCGAGACCTTGTCACGCGGCTCCAGCCCTTGGTCGATCTCCCAGGCGGCGTTCATCACCATCATCTTGACGCCAAAGATCTCGGTCGCGGAATCGGCGATCAGCTTCTGCACCATCTGGAAATCGCCGATCGCCTGGCCGAACTGGCGGCGCTCCGCGGCATGCTTGCGCATCATCTCGAGCGCGCGCTGCGCCATGCCCACGGCGCGCGCGCCGATATGGGCAAGGCGGATCTGGAGCACGCTCTGCATGATCAGCTTGAAGCCGCCCCCGACCTCGCCGAGCACCGCGTCCTTCGGGATGCGGCAATCCTTGAAGCTCAGCTCGGCATGGCCATAGCCGCGATGGCCCATCATCGGCTGGGTGCGCGCGACCCTGAAGCCGGGCGTGCCGCGATCGACCAGAAACAGCGTGATGCCGCCGCGCGCGCGCTTGTCCTTGTCGGTCAGCGCCATCACGATCACATAGTCGGCAATGTCGCCGTCGCTGATGAAATGCTTGGTGCCGTTGAGCACCCAGGCGCCGCCATCGAGATGTGCCGTCGTGCTGATCGCCGCCGCATCGGAGCCGGCGCCCGGCTCGGTGATCGCCATGGCGCAGATCTTGTCGCCCTTCACCGTCGGCAGCAGATAACGATCGACCTGCCCGTCCTTGCAGGCCATCAGCATCGGATAGACCTGGCCGAACACCCGGCGGATCAGCGCATCGGAAGTCTTGCCGAATTCTTCTTCGACGAGGCAATGCTCGACGCAGGACAGTCCGCCGCCACCGACGCCGGCCGGCATGTTCATGGCGTAGAGGCCGAGCTTCTGTGCCTTGGCCTTGGTGACCGCCAGAGCGTCGGCGGGCACTGTGGCAGTGCGTTCCACCTCGTCCTCGAGCGGCTGCACCTCCGTTTCGACGAAGCGGCGGACGGTATCGACCAGGAGGCGGGTATCCTCGGGGACTGAGAAATCGATCATTGCGCGACTCCCACAGCCTTGCCGGCAACCATGGCGTCGATCTCGGCGGCGGCGTAACCGGCTTCGCCAAGCACCTCGCGCGTCTGCGCACCTAACCGCTGCGGCACCAGCCGCACCTCCGGTGTCTGGCCGTCATAGCGAGCGGGATGCGCGACCATCCGGATTGGCGCGCCCCCTGCACTCTCGGCGCTCTTGAACACGCCGAGATGCTTGAGCTGGGGATCGGCCTCGAGGTCGCGATAGTCCTGCACCGGCGCGTGCCAGATCCGCGCCGCTTCAAGCGAGGGCAACCAATCGGCAGTCGGCTTCTGTTTCAGACGCGCCGCGACGATCCGTGTAATCTCTTCACGCTGCGAGAAGCTGTCGGCCTCGCCAAACCGCTTCAACTCCTCGCAGTCGAGCCCTGCCGCGAGCGCTTTGGGCGCCGCCATGGAGATCGCGAGATGGCCGTCGGCCGTCGCGTGAATGCCGTACGGCCCGGGGCTGAACCAGGCCGCGATACCAGCCGGCCCGCGCGACGTCGGCGATGGCGCACCGTTCAGCCACGCCGTCAGCGGCTCGACCTGGAGATCGATGGCCGCCTGATAGAGGTTGACCTCGACGAGCTGCCCCTTGCCTGTCTTGGTCCTTGCGAACAGCGCCGCGAGAATGCTCATGGCATAGAGCGAGGCCGCGTGCTGATCGACGATCACGGCGCCGACGGCGGTCGGCTCGCCGTCGGCACGACCGGTCCGCATGACCAGACCCGACATCGCCTGAAGCAGGAGATCCTGGCCCGGACGGTCCTTGTAGGGCCCTTCCGATCCGAAGCCGGTCGCCACCGCGTAGATCAGGCCCGGGTTGATGGCCTTGAGCGTGTCGTAGCCGAGGCCGAGCTTGGCCATGGTGCCGGGCCGGAAATTTTCCATCACCACGTCGGCGATCGCGACGAGCTTCTTCACGGCGGCAACGCCGTCGGGATGCTTGAGATCGACCGCAAGGCTTCGCTTGTTTCGTCCCGTCGCGAGATGATTAACGCTGTCGCCTGCGACGAAATGATTGGCGACCGCCCAGTTGCGCTGAAACGCGCCCTCGATCGGCTCGACCGCAATGACGTCGGCACCGAGATCGGCGAGCGTCTGTGCGGCCAGCGGCCCCGCGAGGTAGTGGTTGAAGCTCAGGATCTTGACGCCATCGAGTAGTTTCATCCGGTCACACCATGCTTAGCGCGCGCGAGCCGTGCGTTCGAAACGTCCCGGTCGCAACGCAATGTCTTGCGCCAGCGTAAGCTGCCGCTTCGACCACCGACAACATCGCGATCAATTATTTTGCGAGCCAAGTTGATAACCGAAATCTATGATGCACATTCACATCGCTCACCAATGATCGGACCATCGTCATGAACCTTCGGCAGCTGGAAATCCTGCGAGCAGTGATGCGGACGCGCTCCACGGTCGCGGCGGCGCAGGATCTCGGCATGTCGCAACCGGCGGTCAGCAACGCCATCAAGCACGCCGAGGCCGCGCTCGGCTTTCTGCTGTTCGATCGCGTCAACAAGCGCATGACCCCGACACAGGAAGCGCAGATCCTGCTCGCCGAAGCCGAGCCGCTGTTCCTGATGCAGGACCTGATCAACCAGACCGCGGCGCACCTGCGCGCGGGCCGCAAGGGCCGCATGCGGATCGTCGCCACCTCGGAATTGTCGGAATCGCTGCTGCCGCAGGTGGTTGCGCGGTTCTGCCGCGATCATGGCGGCGTCGAGATCTCGCTCGAGACGCAACGGCTCGATAATCTGCTGGAATATGTCGAGACCGGAATCGTCGACATCGGCTTCGCCATGGAGCCGCACCCCCGCCAGACGCTGACCTGTCTGCCGCTGGCGCAGCTCGACATGGTCTGCGCCTGCCCTGCCGACAGCCCGCTGGCGCAGCTGAGCTTCGTCAGCCCGACCGATTTGCGCAACACGCCGCTGATCAATGCCCGCACCTCCAGCCGCATCAGCAGCCTTATCCAGGACGCCTTCCGCCGCAGCGCCGTCAATTACGCCCCCGCCATCGACGTGCGCTTCATGAACGTCGCCGGGCATTTCGCCGAGGAAGGACTGGGGGTCACGATCATGGATGAGCTCACGGCGTCCTCGAAGCGCTATAGCCGCCTCAGAAGCGTGCCGTTCAAGCCGAAGACGGAGGTCACCGTGTCCGCCATCGTGCCGTCGGACCGCATGCAGCAACGGCTGACGCTGGCCCTGGTCAAGCATGCCCGCGAAGAGATCGCGGCCCGGCTCGCGGCATCGAGGCAGTGATGCGGTCATCCGGTCGCCCTTGAAACAGCTGCCGCATTCGGCCAAGCCAGGCCAAAGCGCTTGACCAGCGCAAGCGCGGCGGCGTCCTGCACGGCCGGCAATGGCAGGCGCGGCGGACGCGGATTGCCATTGGCAAAGCCCATGTGGCCGAGCAGCGCCTTGGTGCCGGCGACATAGGCCTGGCCGCCGACGAACTCGATCAGCGGCAGATATTTCAGGTAGAGCTCGCGCGCGTCCGTGATCGCGCCGTCATCGGCGACGAGGCTGAAGATGCGCGCCATCGCCGACGGCACCACGTTGGAGGCAACCGCCACCCAGCCTTGCGCGCCTTCGACAAAGGATTCGAAGCCGAGGATGCCGCCGAACACGGTCATCTTGTCGCCGCAGAGGCGGATGATGTCGCGCACGCGCGTCACCTCCAGCGTCGACTCCTTGATATAGAGGCAGTTGTCGATCTCGGCGAGGCGGGCCACCAGCGGCGGCCTGAGGTCTACATTGGCCGTCGCCGGGTTGTTGTAGACCATGATCGGCAGCGAAATCGCATCGGCCACCGTCTTGTAGTGATGAACGAGCTCGTCGTCGGTCGGGGTCGAATAGAACGGCGGAATGATCATCACGCCGTCCGCGCCCAGATTTTCAGCACGGCGGCTGAGACGCACCACCTCGCGCGTGTCCTCCGCGCCGGTGCCGATCAGCACCGGGACGCGTCCTGCCGCCTGGCTGATGACGATCTCCGCAACCAGCGCTTTCTCGTCGTCGTCCAGGGACAGGAATTCGCCGGTCGAGCCGAGCGGGATCAGCCCATGGATACCCTCCGCGATTTGCCAATCGACGAAGGCACGCAGGGCCGCGACATCGACGCGACCGTCCGGCGTGAACGGCGTGATCATGACGGTGTAGGTGCCGCGAAAACTCTTCATCAGGGAACTACCAGGCGATTGGAACAACTCACGTGACGGCGATGTCTTGCGGAATAACCGCAAGACGACTGCAAACGATTGCAAGACTGGCTCTGCATTGGGCACGCTGATCCAATATTTAGGCTTGATCAGCGTCTATTTAGCTCATAGCGTTTTGCAATCGTTTGCAGTCTATCGGCAGGTTTGATGAGCGTCACGCTCAAAGATGTGGCACAGGCGGCCCGCGTTTCGATCAGCACCGCCTCGCGCGCGCTGTCCGGAACCGGCCTGACGAGCGAGCGCACGCAGCAGCGCCTGACGCGCATCGCGCGCGAGCTCGGCTATCGGCCCAACCCGATCGCCCGCGGATTGAAGACCGGACAATCGCGGCTGGTTGCGCTGCTGGTCCACAACCTCACCAACGCCTCGTTCCAGGTGATGGCCGAAGTGGTGCAGGCGCGGCTCAAGGCGCTGGGCTACCAGATGCTTCTGTGCATCGGCGGCGACGATCCGCAACAGGAGAGCGACACCCTCACCACGCTGGTCGACCACCGCATCGACGGGCTGATCGTGGTGCCCACGGGGAAAAACGGCCCGCAGCTCAAAGCCTTGGCAAACGACGTCCCGATCGTCTGTCTGGTGCGTCGCGACGACGCGACCGACCTCGAGACCGTGCTCGCCGATGATCCGCAGGGCGCGTATCTCGGCACGCGCCATCTGATCGAGCTCGGGCACCGGCACATCGGGCTGATCGTCGGCCGCCAGGACACCACCTCGGGCCGCGAGCGGCTGTCCGGTTACGTTCGCGCACTGCGCGAGGCCGGCATCGCCGCCGACGATTCATTGATCCACGCCGGCCATTTCGTGCCGGAGACCGGCGTGACCTGCTGCCGCAAGCTGCTGGATCTCGCGCATCCGCCCAGCGCGATCTTCGTCGCCAATCACGAGGCAACCCTTGGCGTGCTGCGGGTGACGGCGGAGCGCAACATTGCGATCCCCGACGATCTCTCGCTGCTTTGCTACGAGGACATGCCGTGGTTCGAATGGCACCGCCCCGCCATCAGCATCGTCGATAACGGTGCGCGCGACCTCGCCAACCTCGCCGTCGACCGGCTGCTGCAGCGCATGGATGCGAAGGGCAACGGCAATGACGGCGTCCGCGAATATCGCGTCGGCGCCCGGCTGATCAAGCGCGACTCCTGCCGCCAGATCGATGCCCCGACCACCGCCAGATCCGCGAAGCCCAAATCCCCGTCCAAATCGTCTGCGGCCAAGTCCGCGAAGGTCTGATCGATGCCTTATGTTGAAGTGCTCGCCCCGCAAGTTCCGCCGCAACGCAAGGCCGCGCTGGCGCGGTCCGTGACCGACGGCCTGATGTCGGCCTTTGGCGTTACCGCGGACACGGTCACGCTCTATTTCCTCCCTATCGCGGCCGACGATTACGCGCATGCCGGCACGTTCGGCGCTCAGGCCACCGGCCAGCGCATCCTGCTCAAGGTGCATGCGTTCCGCCGCAGCGAGGCCGAACGCCGCGCCGCGGCGATCGCGCTGACCCGCGCCGTCTGCAATGCCTATGGCGTCCCGGGCGACGATGTCGCGGTCTATTTCCTCGATCGCGACCGCAGCGAGGTCGCCCACGATTCCAAGCTCGCCAGCGACTGACGGGAGCACGCCATGGACCGCTTTTACACCCAGGACCAGAAGGCTCTCCGCGAAACCGCCCGCCGTTTCGCGGAAGCGGAGATCCTGCCGCGCGCGGCAGCGATCGACCGCGAAGACCGCTTCGACCGCGCGCTCTACAAGGGCATGGCCGATCTCGGCCTGTTCGGCATCTGCCTGCGCGAAGGCGCGGGTGGCGCGGGCCTCGATGCGGTCGCGGCCTGCATCGCGATGGAGGAGCTGGCGCGCTGCTCCGGCGCGGTCGCCAATGCTTTTGCGATTCCCGTCGAAGCCGTGCTGTTCTTCGACCATCACGGCACCGACGCGCACAAGGCGCTGATTCCGCAGATCCTCAGCGGCGACATCATCCCGGCCACCGCCGTCTCCGAGCCCGACCACGGCTCCGATGTCGCGGGCATCCGCACCACCGCCATGCGCGATGGCAAGGGTTGGCTGCTCAACGGCACAAAAGCCTGGGTCACGCTCGGCGGCGTCGCCGACCGCATTATGGTATTCGCGCGTACCGGCGCGGATGCCGGTCATCGCGCCATCTCCTGTCTCCTCGTCGACGGTGCCCTGCCCGGCATCGCGCGCGGCAAGAACGAGGAGCTGCTCGGCATGCACGGCCTCGACGACTGCCAGATCACCTTCTCCGACGTGCAGCTGCCGGCCGACAGCGTAATGGGGCCGGAGAACCAGGCCTTCAAGATGGCCATGAGCAACTTCAACTTCAGCCGGCTGATGATGGCGTCGATGGCGCTCGGCATGGCGCAGGCCGCGTTCGAGGACGCCACCGCCTACGCAAAGGACCGCAAGCAGTTCGGCCAGGCGATCATCGGCTTCCAGGCGGTGCAGTTCATGCTCGCCGACATGTCGACCGACATCGCCGCCGCGCGCCTGCTGATCCACCACGCCGCGCGCCTGCATGATGCCGGCGAGCCGATCGCCAAGGAAGCCGCGCAGGCAAAGCTGTTCACGACCGACATGGCGATGAAGCACGTCTCCAACGCGCTGCAGATCCATGGCGGCAACGGCTATTCGCGCGAATACCGCATCGAGCGGTTGTTCCGCGACGTGCGCCTCGCCCAGATCTACGAGGGCACCAACCAGATCCAGCGGCTGATCATCGCCCGCCAGGTCGAGAAGGAGGCCGCATGAGGCAGAGCGTGGGCGCATGCTGAGCATCATCACCGCGGCACAGGCCGCCGGCCTGATCCGCGACGCCGACACGTTGATCGTCGGCGGCAATGGCGGCACGGGGGCTGCCGAAGCCATCCTCGACGCCCTGGAGCAGCGTTTTCTCGGCGGCCACGGGCCTCACGGCCTGACGCTGATCAACATCACCGGCGTCGGCGCGGTGACGGAGAAGGGCCTGTGCCATCTCGCCCATGAAGGCCTGATCGCGCGCGTGATCGGCGGCAATTTCGGACTCCAGGTGCCGTTCATGCGCCTGGTCCGCGACGAGCTGATCGACGCCTACAACTTCCCGCAAGGAGTCATGAGCCAGCTCTGCCGCGCCATGGCGGCGAAGCATCCGGGCGTGCTCACCCATGTCGGCCTCAACACCTATATGGACCCGCGCCAGGACGGCGGCCGCATGAACGCGCGCACCACCGCGCCGCTGGTCGACCTGCTCGAGCTGCACGGCCAGCACTGGCTGCTCTACCGCGTCCCCGCTCCGCCGAACGTCGCCATCATCCGCGGCACGTCGGCCGATGAAGACGGCTATGTCAGCATGGAACACGAGGGCACCACGCGCGAGGATCTCTCGATCGCGCAGGCCGTGCACAATGCCGGCGGCACCGTGATCTGCCAGGTGAAGCGCATCGTCAAGCGCGGCTCGATCCATCCGCAGATGGTCAAGATCCCGGGCTTCCTGATCGACCACGTCGTGCTCGAGCCCGACCAAATGCAGACCTACGGCACTGCCTACGACCCGGCGCGCTGCGGCGAGACGCGCGTGCCGGAGGCGCTGATCGCGCCCGATCCGCTGACCGAGCGGCGGGTGATCGCCCGCCGCGCCGCCTTCGAGCTGCGACCGCGCGACGTCGTCAATCTCGGCGTCGGCATCTCGGCGATGATCCCCAATGTCGCCGCCGAGGAAGGTATCTCCGACCTGATCACGCTGACGGTGGAATCCGGCGTGGTCGGCGGCGTACCCGGACACGCACGCGAGTTCGGCACCGCCATCAATCCGCGCGTCATCCTCGACCAGGCCTATCAGTTCGACTTCTACGACGGCGGCGGGCTGTCCTGCGCCTTCCTCTCCTTCGCGGAGGTGGACGAGGCCGGCAATGTCAACGTCACCCGCTTCGGCGAGCGCCGCGACGGCTCCGGCGGCTTCATCGACATCACGCAGAACGCGCGGCGGCTGATCTTCAGCGGCACCATGACCGGCGGCAAATTCGACATCGGCGTCGAGAACGGCCGCCTCGCGATCCGGCGCGACGGCGCCTTCCGCAAGTTCGTGCCTCAGGTCGGCCAGATCAGCTTCAGCGCCTCGCTTGCCGCACAACGCGGCCAGCACGTGAGTTACATCACCGAACGCGCCGTGTTCGAGCTGGAGAACGGCAGCGTCACCCTGACCGAGATCGCGCCGGGCGTTCGCCTGGAGGAGGACATCCTCGCGCATATGGGCTTTAAGCCGCGCATCAGCCCGCAGCTCAGGGACATGGACCCGCGCATCTTCCGCTCCGGGCCGATGGGGATCGCGCAGAGCTTCAAGGCCCTGCCGGCACGGCCGCGCAAGGTCGCCTGAGGGATACGCATGGACGCCAGCGCACCCACCAATCTCCGTTACGAGGACATCGCGCTCGGCGCGGAGTTCGAGACCTCGGCGCACACCGTGACGGAGGCCGACATCGCCGTCTTCGCCGACGTCACGCGCGATCACCACCCGCTCCATGTCGATTCGGGCTATGCGCGCTCGCGCGGCTTTCCCGCAGTGATCGGCCACGGCCTGTTCGGCCTGTCGCTGATGGAAGGACTGAAGTCGGAGCTGAAGCTGTATGAGGAGACCTCGGTCGCCTCGCTTGGCTGGGACGAGGTGCGATTCAAGGCGCCGATCGTCGCCGGCGACGCCTTGCGCGTCCGCTTCCGTTTCGTCGAGAAGCGGCCGACCAGGAATCCCGGGCGCGGCATCGTCATCGAGACGCTCGACCTGCTCAACCAGCGCGACGAGGTGGTCACCGCCGCCCGCCACATTTCGCTGATCCTGACCCGGCAGGCCGATCGCGATGCGACGGCCGCCACATGATGCGACAATGAAGAAGAATCCGGACCGGAGAACGGCTCCTCTGCCACCCACGATTTGACAGGAGTACTTAGATGCGATTTCTCGAGACCATCTCCGCCCTCGCCTTGCTGATCGGCCTGTCCCAGGCGGCCGTCGCCCAGAGCTGTACGCCGAAAGTGCCGGCGTCGAGCCTGATCGAGGCTCCCAAATGGCAGATGTCGATCAACCCGACCCTGCCGCCGCAGCAATTCGTCGACGACAAGGGCGAGCTGCAGGGACTCAATGTCGAGCTCGCGCGCGAGATCGCCAAGCGCATCTGTGTCGAGGCGGTGTTCCTGCGCATGGATTTTCCGCCCATGATCCCGGCGCTGCGCTCCGGCCGCTTCGACGCCATCAATACCGGCCTGTTCTGGACCGAGGAGCGCTCTAAGATGCTCTACCTCGTGCCTTACGCGCAGCAGGCGATCAGCATCTACACCGATCCCTCCTCCAGCCTGAAGCTGGAGAAGTTCGAGGATCTCGCCGGCCGCGTGGTCGGCGTCGAGTCGGCGACCTACACCGAGCGCAAGGCGCGCGAGTTCAACAACGAGATGGTCGCGAAGGGCCTCAAGCCGATCGAGCTTCGCACCTTCACCACCGTCACCGCGACTTCGGCGGCGCTGCGCGCCGGCCAGCTCGAGGCCGCGCTCAACATCAACGAGACCGCCAACTCGCTCGAGCAGAAGGGCATCGCCAAGATCTGGGTCCGCGACATCGCCGGCACGGACATCACCTTCGCCTTCCGCGACAAGCTGCTCGCGCAAGCGTTCGCCGACGCGCTGACGGCGACCCGCGCCGACGGCACCTATGACAAATTGTTCGACAAGTTCGGCATGACCAAATTGAAATCCACCAGCTTCGCCATCCGCGGCGAAGGCCCCACGAACTGACAGCGTCGGCATCCACCGTTTGCCCGTTGCTGAGCGGCAGCAGCGGGCAACGGAAACGCATGACTAGTGCGGATGGCCGAACAGATCCGCCGTGGCGTCGTCGACGGCGATATCGACCAGCGCGGGGCCGCTCGACGCCAATGCCTCGACAAGACAGCGGTCGAGATCGTCGACGTCGGTTACGCGCCGGCCCGGGCAACCGAGCCCCTTGGCGAGCGCAACGAAGTCGATCCCGGGCAGGTCGATCCCGGGCGGCCGATGCGCCTGCATGAGCTGGCTGAAGGCGCGCATCGCGCCATAGCCGGAATTGTTCATGATCACGAAAGTGATCGGCAGTTGGCGTTGCGCCGCGGTCCAGATCGCCTGGACACAGTACATCGCCGACCCATCGCCGATCAGGCCCACGATGCGACGGCCCGGCCGCGCCAGCGCCACGCCGATGGAGGCCGGCAGACTGTAACCAAGCCCGCCGCTTGCCATGGTGTAGAAGCTGTCCGCCCCCGGCCGCGGCAGGAATTGCTGTATGGCGGGACGGTGCGACGGCGCCTCCTCGACCACGATCGCATCCCGCGGCATCAGCTCCGACAGCCGGCTCAGCGCATAGGCCGGCGGAATGGGATTCGTCGCGGCGGGAACGGCGGGCTGCCGGCGCGCGGTGGGCGCGTCGCGCTCCGCGACATCAGGCAATGCCGGCAGCAGCGCAGCGAGCGCCTTGGGGAGCGTGCCGATGATGGTGTCGCCGACAGCGGCGGACGCCGCTTCGATCGGATCGTCGGTGATCTGCCAGACCGGCGTTCCGTCGTCGAGCAGCTCGCATCGTCCCTCGACGTGGAAGGTGAACACGGGCGCCCCGAATACGACGATCAAATCGGCCCCGCGCAAGGTGCGTGCGAGCCCTTGCGGCGCGGCCGGAAGGAAGCCTGCGAACTGCGGATGACGTTCCGGAAAGCTCGACCGGCTCGACATCGGGCTTGCCCACACCGCTGCCTTGGCTCGTTCGGCCACCGCGACCATCGCGTCGACACAGCCGTTGCGATCGACCTCGGGCCCGACCACGAATGCAGGCCTCTTGGCCGCTGCGATTGCTGCGCCAAGCCGAACGATCGCAGCCGGATCCGGCGCAAACTCCGTTGCGATGTGGCGGACCGGCGGAGCGACCGCAGGCCGCGCCCAGTCATCCGACGGCACCGACACGAATGTCGGGCCTCGCGGATGCTGCATGGCGGTGAGGAAGGCCTGCGCAATGGCCGCGGGGACGTCTTCGGCGCGCGCTGGTTCCGAACTCCACTTCACATAGGGCTTTGGAAACTGTTCGGCGTCCTCGGCAAAGAGATAAGGCCGCATCCGCAGCAGGCTGCGCGCCTGCTGCCCGGCGGTCACGACCATCGGCGTCTTGTTGCGGAACGCCGTGAAGAGATTGCCGAGCGCATGGCCGAGACCGGCCGCCGAGTGCAGATTGACGAAGGCCGGACGCCCCGTGGCCTGCGCATAACCATCGGCCATGCCGACGACGCAGCCTTCCTGCAAGCCCAGCACGTAATCGATGTCGTCAGGCCAATCGCCGAGAAAGGCAAGCTCCGTCGAGCCCGGATTGCCGAAGGCGCGGTCAACGCCGAAGGAACGAAGCACACCGAGGGTCGCTTCCCGAACCGTCAAGACTTTCGAATTCATGGACTGATTTCCCGGCGTGCTTCCTGTCGAGACGCGATCAGAAGGGATAGTGCTGAGGCTGGGTCTCGATGGTGATCCAGCGCAGATCGGTGAACTCGGCGATCCCGGCCTGGCCGCCGAAGCGGCCATAGCCGGATCCCTTCATGCCGCCGAACGGCATCTGCGCCTCGTCGTGCACGGTCGGTCCGTTGACGTGGCAGATGCCGCTTTCAATGCGCTGCGCCACCGTCAGCGCTCGCGCGACGTCGCGGCCGAAAACGGCGGCCGAGAGGCCATACTCGGTATCGTTGGCAAGACGCACCGCATCATCCACGCCGCGCGCGCGGATCACCGAGACGACGGGACCAAAGCTTTCCTCGGTGTAGATGCGCATGCCGGGCACGACGCGGTCCAGCACCGTTGCCGGTACGACAGTTCCGGCCCGCTCTCCACCCGCAAGCTTGGCGGCGCCCTTGCCGATCGCATCATCGATCAGCGCAACGACGTGCCTGGCGGGCGCCTCATCGATCATCGAGCCGATGACCACCGGGCCGGAGCGCGGATCACCGGCCGGAAGCGCGCTTGCTTTCCTGGCGAGCTTCTCGACGAAGAGATCGGCCACCGTCTCGTCGACGATCACCCGCTCCGTCGACATGCAGACCTGGCCCTGGTTGATGAAGGCGCCGAACGCCACGGCCGCGACGGAAGCGTCGAGATCGGCATCGTCGAGCACGACCAGGGGAGCCTTGCCGCCGAGCTCGAGCAGCACCGGCTTGAGGTGGCGGCCGGCGAGTTCGGCGATGACGCGGCCGACGCGGGTCGAGCCCGTGAAGTTGATCCGTCTGACGGCGGGGTTGGCGATGAGTCGTTCGACCACCGCCGGCGCATCGGCCGGCGCATTGGTCAATACGTTCACGACGCCGGGCGGAAATCCCGCGTCCCTGAAGACCTCTCCGATCAGCCGGTGCGTTCCCGGACAGATCTCGGAGGCCTTGAGCACCACCGTGTTGCCGCAGGCGAGCGGCGTCGCCACGGCGCGGACGCCGAGAATGATCGGGGCGTTCCAAGGCGCGATGCCGAGACACACGCCGGCCGGCTGACGAACCGACATCGACAGACATCCCGGCTTGTCGGACGGGATCACCTCGCCCGCGACCTGCGTGGTCAACGACGCCACCTCGCGCAGCATGCCGACCGCGAGCTTCACGTTGAAAGCCGACCAGACTTCAGTGGTGCCGATCTCAGCCATCATGATCCGGATGAAGGCGTCACGCTTGGCCTCGAGCACATCGGCCGCCTTCAGCAGCAGGCCGCGCCTCGCGTTCGGGCCGAGCGCCGACCACGCCCCCAGCGCGGCGGAGGCCGCCGCAACCGCGGCATCGGCATCCGAAACCGTCGCGGCGGCCGCCCGGCTCGCGACCTCCTGTGATAGCGGATTGCGCCGCTCGAACAGCTTGCCGGTCGAAGCGGCCAGATCCTGCCCATTGATCAGAAGACTGACGTCCATGAGAACCTCCCTYGTTTCGGCAACTGGGCCTAGCCGAGCAGCCGCGATTTGCTGGTTTCGTGTGCAAAGCCAAGCGCGATCATCGCCGCAAGCGCGAGCACGACGTAGTATCCGGTGATCGCGTGGGTGGAGCCCGTCTGCGCGAACAGGCTGGTGGCGACAAGCGGCGCGATACCGCCGCCGAGCACCGTCCCGAGCTGCTTTCCAATCGACACGCCGGTGAAGCGAATGCGGGTCGGAAACAGCTCCGGGAAATAGCTACCTTCGGTGCTGAACATCAGCGGATGGATCACGCCCGCGGCCAGGATCAGCGCAGCCGTTATCAGCAGCGTGTCACGGCTTGCGATCACGCCGTAGAACGCGAACATCGAGATGGCGGCGAGCGCAACGCCGGCGATGAACAGGCGTTTCCGTCCGATCCTGTCGGACCAGGCCCCGATGAGCGGCATGGCAACGAGGCCGACCAGATTTGCGAACAGCACAGCCTGGGTGATCACGTCCTTCTGAACGCCGAGCTGGCGCGTTGCAAAGGAGATCGTGAAGATTGCGGTCAGATAAAAATAGGACGTCTGCGCC
>NZ_JBFULT010000098.1:0-16253 GCF_054049755.1 Bradyrhizobium sp. P5_C11_2 | reverse complement strand
CTGCCGACGGCTGAGCCGCCGCCGGCTGGGCTTGTTGCTGGGCGGAAACAGGGGATGCGAACCAGGCGGCCGCCAGCATCATGGCTGCGGCAAGGCTTGCTTGGAAAGATGTGCTCTTCATACTTCGGCCCAGTAGCGAATGAGGTTGTGATAGATACCCGTCAATTTGACCGTTTCGGGATCGTCACGCCCGAGCCGTGCCACCAGCGCCTGAATGGCGGTGTCGAGGTCGAAGATCATGCTGCGGGCTTGATCGTCCCGTATCATGCTCTGAAGCCAGAAGAAAGACGCAACCCGTGCTCCCCGGGTCACCGGCGTGACGAGATGCAGGCTGGTCGAGGGATAGAGCACGCAGTCGCCGGCTGGCAACTTGACTTCGTGCGAACCGTAGGTGTCCTCGATCACAAGTTCGCCACCGTCATACTCCTCGGGCTCGCTGAGGAACAGCGTGACCGACAGGTCTGTGCGGATGCGAAGGCCGGTCAGACGGTCGCCGCGGATCGCATTGTCGACGTGGAGGCCGAAATGATGGCCGCTGCTCGCCGCGTAACGGTTGAACAGCGGCGGGAAGATCTGAAGCGGGATCGCCGCCGCCAGGAACCGCGGGTTCGACGTCAACGCCGAAATGATGCGGTTGCCCAGCTTGCGTGCGACCTCGCTGTCCGGAGGCAGCTGCTCGTTGCGCTTGACCATGGCCGACTGCGCGCCCGCGGTGGAACGGCCGTCTTCCCATTCGCCGGCGTCCATGATGCGGCGGAACTCCACCACATCATCTTTGCTCAGGACGCCAGGCAGGCACGTCAGCATGATCAGAACTTCGCTGTCGTCACGAGGTAGAAGGCCCGCCCCGGCGCGACCGCCACGAACGGCACGGCGCTGCGATAGAGCGTGTCGTAATAGAGCTGGTTGGTCAGGTTCTGCGCGTAGAACTTCATGGTCCAGTTCGCGTCGATCTTCTTCTCGACGAACGCGTCGAAGCGCCAATAGCTATGCAGCTCGTTGCCGGTATTGGCCGCAAACGTGCCGCCAAAGACCCTCGAGCGATACACCGCCTGCCCGCCGAGCTCCCAGCCGCCGTCGAACTTGTACTTGGTCAGCATGCTGAACGACTGGTGGGCCACGTTGGCAAGCTGCAGGCCGATGTTGGAGGGGATATTGCTCTGCGTGACCTTCGACTGCATCAGCACGATGCCGCCGAAGATGCTCCAGCGGTCGGTGAGCTTGCCTTCCGCCTCGATGTCGATGCCCTGGATCCGGTAGGCCGCGTTCGAGGTGAGCAGGCCCGCGGCGTTGTTCTCGCGCGCATTGTCCTTCGTCGTCTGGAACAGCGCAGCGCTGACCAGCAGGTGACGATCCACCAGCTCCCATTTGGTGCCGAGTTCGGCCGCCTTGTTGCGCTCGGGCCCAAGCAAGATCGGCGTGTTGAACGGAACGCCACCGTACTCGGTACCGGTCGCATCAAGCTCCGAGCCGAACGGATTGGCGGAGGTCGCATAGGCCGCATAGACGCTGCCGATCGACATCGGCTTGTAGACCAGGCCGACGTTGTAATTGACGAGATCGGCGTTCATTTTCAGATAATTCGGCGAGTTGGTCGACGAGCTCATGTTGTAGCCGTCGTAGCGGACGCCGCCGTTCACGATGATGGTGTCCTGCCAGTTCGCGGTGTCCATGACATAGACGCTGCTGGTGTTGACACCATAGCGCGTCGGATTGCCAACCAGCGACGGCGTGCCGAAGGGAGCGTAGGTGTACTGGGGGGAGTAGAGATTGACCCCGGTGGCGGCACCGTTGCTGGTGAAGCCGGCGCCCGCCAATTCCGCCGCAAGGCCGGCGTAACGGTCGATCGAGATGTTCTCATTCGAATATTCGACGCCGAACACCGCAGTGTGCTTGACCCCGCCGGTGTCGAGCTTGAACGTCGCTTCGTTCTGGTTGGCCCATACGTCCACGTTCTGGTAGCGGCTCTGCGCGCTCGCCGTCGTTGTCCAGAGCAGCGGATTGAGGCTGCTCGTATTCGGATTCTGCGGCAGCGTGCCGATATAGTTGAGCAGCGAGTGCTCGCCGCGCACCTTGCTGCTCAGCGTGATGGCCTCGTTGACCTTGTACTCGATCGTGCCGGTGCCGAAATCCTGCCGCGCGGTCTGGAAATCGCGGTTGAGGAAGCCGTACCAGTTTCCACGCGGAATGCCCGCCGACGTCACCGGGACGTTGCCCTGCTTGTAGTAGGGCACGCCGAAATCGGGGTAGCCGCTGAGGTCGGTATGGACGTAGTTGGTCGTGATCTTGATGTCGTTGGTCGGGGTGTACTTGGTCGAGATGAAGCTACCCCAGCGATCATCGGTCACGTAGTTGCGGCCGGCGACATTGGCATCCTGAAACAGGCCGCCAACGCGCACCGAGAAGGTCGGATCGATGACCTGGTTGACGTCGAGCGTGACGCGCTTGGTCCTGTCGGTGCCGAACTCGGTATCCATCCGCTTGAAGTTGACGTCGCCGGCCTGCTTGGTGACGATGTTGATGGCGCCGCCGGCGGTGCCGCGGCCGGCATAGGACGACGCCGGCCCGCGCAGGATCTCGATCTGCTCGGTGAAGAAGTTCTCGCGGATGGAAACGGCGGGATCGCGGATGCCGTCGATGAAGACGTCGTTGCGCGCGTCGAAGCCGCGGATGAAGAAGCGGTCGCCGAACGCGTTGCCGCCCTCGCCCGATCCCAGCGTCACGCCGGCAGTCGAGCGACCGATCTCCTTCAGCGTCGTGGCGTTCTTGTCCTCGAGCACTTCCTTGCTGAGCACGGTGATGGACTTCGGCGTGTTCAGCAGCGGCTCGGGAAACTTGCCGGAGGCCTGGACGCGGTCGACCTTGTACGGGGCCTCAGGATCGGCATAGGGATTGCGGTCTACGGCGCCGCTGACCGAGCCCGGCGTGACGGCAGCGCCCTGCTGAGCCTGCTGACGCTGGGCTGCGCGGCGTAGCGCGTTGCGCGCGCGGACCTGCTCCGGCGTGGGCTTCGAGGCGGTCGGACGCGGACGCTCGACGGGCGCGTCGACCGTCACCGGCGGCAGATTCGACTGCTGCGCCTGCGCGCCGCTCGACACCGACGCCACTGCGATCAAACTCGCAACGGCCGAGACCGTCTTGCCAGAACCACCCGACGACTTTTCGTCCATCGAATCGTACGCTGCGACCGAACGCAACGACTTCGGTGCGACCACCTGCCCCATTACCAAACGCCCCATCTTCTTGCTCGCTCATTCACTTCGATGAACGATGGGGTGTTGGTATCGGCCGCAAAATAGCGGGTCAATGCGAGCAGCCCGCGAGAACGCTTGAATAAGTCCAGATCAAAACGATTCTAAACTGAACATTGAAATCGTTCTAAATCGAGATTTGGATTCGTTCTAAAGCCGGTGCGAAAAATACTGCAACGGACGGCGTCGCGATCACGACATCAATCGCTGCTCGGCGGCTTCATCAACGAGAACAATTCGTCGACGGTCTGCTGCGCGACCGCGCGCACCCGATCGGTGTTGTCCATGCCGGCGATGTTGACACCCTTCACGACGGCTTTGATCTCGTCGCGGAAGTCGGTGAGGAAGCGCAACGGATCGCGCTGCTCGTTGGCGACGCGCGCGATCAGTCCCGTGATCAAGATCTGACACGCGATCAGCTTGCCGTTCAGCTCGTCCATCCTGCGCCCCCGTTGTGCGAGGCCGATATGACCGATGCTGATTTTCCTGACAACCGGAACACCGTGCGCGCGATTTAGAACCGTTCTCGCCAGGGCAGCGCTCGCTGCCCGTCTCGGCGGATCCGCCGGCATTGCGATATGGGTCCGCCCACACCGCTTCCGAGCATTGCACAAGTTTTGCTCGCAGATCGCTCGCCCCGGGAAAATGCAGCACTGCACACCGCTGCGCCACAAGCTTGCCTAAGCCGTGCAAAGCTTTCCAATTGTTTAGGATTCTCAGCCGATAGTGCTGTTTACACTGGAACTTGGCGTGTATTATACAAGCGCGCTGGAACCCTTTGACTGCCCCACAATTCGTTGGTTTGGGCATACGAGCCGACGCGAGCCGAAATGAAAAAAACACGGCCGATCCTCTGGATTCTGATCATCGCGGCCGTGGCCTCCGCGGGCTATTATGGGTGGCAGAAATTCGCCGGCCCCGAGGCCGGGAAAGCGCAGACCGCTCAAAAGGGTCCGCCGCGCCCGCCCGCCATCCCCGTCAGCGTCGCACCGGTCCAAAAGACCGATTTCCCGGTCTATTTGACCGGCCTCGGTACGGTTCAAGGCTTCAACACCGTCCAGGTGCGGACCCGGGTCGACGGCCAGATCGACAAGATCGCGTTCACCGAAGGCCAGATCGTCAAGCAGGACGATCTTCTGGTCTCGATCGATCCCCGCCCCTATCAAGCCACGCTCGACCAGGCCAAAGCCAAGAAGGCGCAGGACGAAGCGAATCTGGCCAACGCCAATCTCGAACTGCAGCGTGCCATGAAGCTCGGCGAATTCGCGACCGCGCAGCGGGTCGATACCCAGCGCTCGACCGTCGCCCAGCTCACCGCCCAGATCGCCGCCGACGAAGCCTCGATCTCCAACGCCCAGACCCAGCTCGACTACACCCAGGTCAAGGCGCCGATCA
Organism: Bradyrhizobium sp. P5_C11_2; assembly: GCF_054049755.1. NCBI lineage: Bacteria > Pseudomonadati > Pseudomonadota > Alphaproteobacteria > Hyphomicrobiales > Nitrobacteraceae > Bradyrhizobium > Bradyrhizobium sp. P5_C11_2. The sequence continues at coordinate 11,607 of NZ_JBFULT010000098.1, read as the reverse complement.
CCGGCGTCGCCGGCCTGCGCCTGGTCGACATCGGCAACATCGTCAACGCCTCGACGCAGACCGGAATCGTCACGATCTCGCAGGTCGAGCCGATCTCGGTGATCTTCACCGCGCCGGAGGATCAGCTTCCCTACATCACCGAGGGCCAGAAGGCGGGCGCCCTCAAGGTGATTGCGTTCACCACCGACGGCAAGAAGACGCTGGCCGAGGGCAAGCTCGCCGTCATCAACAACCAGGTCGACACGTCCAGCGGGACTATTCGCCTCAAGGCGGTGTTCGACAACAAGGACCACGCGTTGTGGCCGGGCCAGTCGGTTTCGACCCGGCTTCTGGTACGCACTCTGAAGGACGCGACCGTGGTTCCGGATGACGCGGTCCAGCATTCGACCAACGGCCTCTACGCCTATACCGTCAATCAGGACAACAAGGCTGAAGTCCACAAGATCAAGGTCAGCTACGCCATCGACGGCCGGTCGGTCGTCGACGAAGGCTTGAGCCCAGGGCAGCAGGTGATCACCGGCGGGCAATTCAAGGTCCAGCCCGGAAGCCTCGTCTCCACGGCCGTGGCGAGTTCGGACCCGGCCCAGAACAAGGTTCGACAGGAATGAACGCGGGCGGGATTTCGGCACCTTTCATCCGTTATCCCATCGGCACCTCGCTGCTGATGGCCGGCATTCTCTTTGTCGGTCTCGTCGCCTATCCCCTGCTGCCGGTCGCGCCGCTGCCGCAGGTGGACTTCCCGACCATCCAGATCACCGCCAACCTGCCGGGCGGCAGCCCCGAGACGATGGCCTCGTCGGTGGCGCAGCCGCTGGAGCGCCAGTTCGCCCAGATCCCCGGCATCGCCCAGATGACCTCGACGAGCTATCTCGGCACCGCGTCGATCACCATCCAGTTCGACCTCAACCGCAGCATCGACGGCGCGGCCAATGACGTCCAGGGCGCCATCAACGCGGCCAGCGGCCAGTTGCCGAAGAACCTGCCCTCGCCGCCGACCTACCGCAAGGTCAACCCGGCGGACGCCCCGATCCTGCTGTTGTCGGCGACCTCCGAGACGATGCCCCTGACCAGCGTCAGCGACGCGGTCGACGCCCAGCTCGCCCAACAGATCAGCCAGCTCTCGGGCGTGGCGCAGGTCTTCATCGGCGGCCAGCAGAAACCCTCCATCCGCATCCAGATCGACCCGGCCAAGCTCGTCGCCAAGGGCCTGTCGATGGAGGATGTGCGCAGCCAGATCGCGATCACCACGGTCGACAGCCCGAAGGGCAATATCGACGGTCCGAAGCGCGCCTACACGATCTACGCCAACGACCAGCTCACCCAGTCCAAGGACTGGAACGACGTCATCATCGCCTATCGCAACGGCGGCCCCTTGCGGATCCGCGACATCGGCCAGGCGGTCAGCGGCCCCGAGGACGCCAAGCAGGCGGCCTGGGCCAATGGCAAGCGCGGCGTGTTCCTGGTGGTGTTCAAGCAGCCGGGCGCCAACGTCATCGAGACCGTCGACAGGATCAAGGCGACCCTGCCCCGGCTGGTGGCGGCGATCCCGCCCGCGATCAAGATCGAGGTGATCAGCGACCGCACCACGACCATCCGCGCCGCGGTCGAGGACGTCCAGTTCACGCTGCTCCTGACCATCGCCCTCGTGGTCATGGTCATCTTCATCTTCCTGCGCAGTTTCTGGGCGACCGTCATTCCCACCGTCACGGTTCCGCTGGCGCTGCTGGGCGCGTGCGCGCTGATGTGGGTGTTCGGCTATTCGCTCGACAATCTGTCGCTGATGGCGCTCACGATCGCCGTCGGATTCGTGGTCGACGACGCCATCGTGATGCTCGAGAACATCACGCGCTACATCGAGGAAGGCGAATCGCCGATGGCGGCAGCCTTCAAGGGTTCGAAGGAAATCGGCTTCACCATCGTGTCGATCAGCATCTCGCTGGTCGCCGTGCTGATCCCGCTGCTCCTGATGGGCGGCATCATCGGACGCCTGTTCCGCGAATTCGCCGTCGTGCTGGCGATGACGATCTTCGTCTCGATGTTCGTGTCGCTGACCCTGACGCCGATGATGGCTTCGCGCTTCCTGCGCGCCCATGGCGAGGTGAATCACGGCCGATTCTACCAGTGGAGCGAACGCGGCTTCGATGCGATGCTGCGCGGCTATGAATGGGGGCTCGACCACGCGCTGGCCTGGCGCCGCACCACACTCGTGATCTTCTTCGCCACGCTTGCTCTGTCGGTCTACCTGTTCGTCCTGATCCCGAAGGGCTTCTTCCCGCAGCAGGACGTCGGCCTGATCACCGCGACGTCGGAAGCCTCCCAGGACATCTCGTTCGCGGAGATGCAGCGCCGCCAGGTCGAGCTCGGCAAGATCGTGATGGAGGATCCCGATATCGCATCCATCGCGATGAACATCGGCGGCAGCGGCCGGGCCGGCAACAACGGCAACATGTTCATCACGCTGAAGCCGCGCAACGAGCGCGATGCCTCCGCGCAGCAGATCATCGCGCGGCTGCGTCCGAAGCTCGAGAAGGTGTCCGGCGCCCGCCTCTATATGCAGGCGGCCCAGGACGTCCGGCTCGGCGGCCGGCCGACCCGCACGCAATTCGAGTTCACGCTGCAGGACGCCGATCTCGCCGAGCTCAACGATTGGGCGCCGAAGATCCTCGCCAAGATGGCGACGCTGCCGGAGCTGCGCGACGTCGCGACCGACCAGCAGACCCAGGGCACCACGGTTCAGCTCAAGATCAACCGCGATACCGCTGCGCGCTACGGCATCCAGCCGCAGCTGATCGACGACACGCTGTACGACGCCTTCGGTCAGCGCCAGGTCACGCAGTATTTCACCCAGCTCAACACCTACAAGGTGATCCTCGAGATCCTGCCGGAGATGCAGGGCAGTCTCGACAGCCTCAACAAGCTCTATCTGAAATCACCGCTGACCGGCGACCAGGTGCCGCTGTCGACGTTTGCGACCTGGAGCACCGATCCGGTCCGCCCGCTCTCGATCAGCCATCAGGGCCAGTTCCCGGCGATCACGATCAGCTTCAACCTCGCCCAGGGCGTCGCGCTCGGCCAGGCCACCGAGGCCGTGCAGAAGGCGATGGCCGATCTCGGCGCACCGCCGACGCTCAATTCGAGCTTCCAGGGCACGGCGCAGGCGTTCCAGCAGTCCCTCGGCACCGTGCCGCTCCTGATCCTCGCGGCGCTGGTCGTGGTCTATCTGATCCTCGGCATTCTCTACGAGAGCTACATCCATCCGATCACGATCCTGTCGACCCTGCCCTCGGCAGGCGTCGGCGCGCTCGCGATCCTGATGGCGGCCGGCTTCGAGTTCAGCCTCATTGCTTTGATCGGAGTCATTCTGCTGATCGGCATCGTGAAGAAGAACGGCATCATGATGGTCGACTTCGCCATCGCCGCCGAGCGCGACGAGCACAAGACGCCGGAGGAATCGATCCGCCAGGCCGCGCTGTTGCGCTTCCGTCCGATCATGATGACGACGATGGCCGCCCTGCTCGGCGGCGTGCCGCTGATGCTCGGCCACGGTACCGGCGCCGAGATCCGTCAGCCGCTCGGCTACGCCATGGTCGGCGGCCTGATCGTCAGCCAGGCGCTGACGCTGTTCACCACTCCGGTGGTCTATCTCTATCTCGACGAGCTCAACAACTGGTTCTCGGGCTGGGGCCGTTCGGGTGACGGCGAAGGCGAGGAGACGGTCGAGCACGGCACCGTTAAGGAAGCCGCCGAGTAGCAGCTTGCACCGCGCGCCTCGCGACGGTACAGCGATGCCCTCGGTTCACGCCAATGCGGTACGCCATGCCCAAGCAATCCAGACTTGTCGCCCTCGCCGCCGTTGCCCTGCTGTCGACGGGCGCCGCGTATGCCCAGCAAGGCGCCAAGAAGAACGCGGCTCCGGCCGCTCAGCCCGCCCCTGCTCCGACGCAGCAGGCGCAGGCTGACGGCGCCCCGGCGCAGCAGGCCGGCTGGATCGCGCGCTGCACCAGCCCGAGCCGCGACGCGCCGCTCGAATGCGCGATCGAGCAGAACGCGGTGCTGACCAAGACCGGCCAGACCATCGTCCTGATCAACATCCGCATCCCGACCGATACCCGCACGCCGGTGGCGCTGCTGCAATTGCCGCTCGGCCTCAATCTGCCGGTCGGCGCCAAGCTCCAGGTCGACGAGGGCAAGGCGGTCGATCTCCAGATCCAGACCTGTGAAAATCGCGGCTGCTACGCCTCGACGCCGATCGCGCCCGATCTGCTCGCTGCCCTGCGGTCCGGCAAGCAGCTGAAGGTCTCCTTCCAGAACATGGCCAAGGAGACCATCGCGATTCCGATGCCGCTCAACGATTTCGCGGCGGCCTACGACRAGATCAAGTAACGGGGCCTCGCCGTTACTGCCGCAGGTCGATCGTGCCGGCGCAACATCCCCGGCTGCCTGTCGCTGCTGCTCCAGGCCGAGATCGATCACTCCACCCCGAGATAAGCCTTCTGCACCTGCGGGTCCTCCGCGAGCGCCGCCGCCGTGCCCGACAGCACGCTCTTGCCGACCTGGAGCACGGTCGCAAAATCCGAGACTTCCAGCGCCAGCTCGATCGACTGCTCGGCGAGCAGGATGGTGAGACCCTCGCGGTGCAGGCGGCCGAAGGTTTCGTACATGGACTCGACCACCGCGGGCGCCAGCCCAAGTGACGGCTCGTCGAGCATCAGCAATCTCGGATCGCTCATCAGCGCACGCCCGACCGCGAGCATCTGCCGCTCGCCGCCGGACATGGTGCCGGCGCGCTGGTTGCGGCGCTCCTTCAGCCGGGGAAAGATCTCATAGACCCGCTCCAGCAATGCGGCCTTGCGCGACTTGTCGTGCAGCGGCGTCGCCCCTAACATCAGGTTGTTTTCGACGCTCTGCTGCACGAACAGCCGCCAGCCCTCYGGCGACAGCGCGAGCCCCTTGCGCACGATGGCAAAGGCCTGCTGGCCGACGATGTCCTCGCCGCGAAAGCTGATCGTGCCGGAATGCACGGGAATGAGGCCGGCGATGGCGTTCAGCGTCGTGGTCTTGCCACCGCCGTTGGAGCCGAGCAGCGCGACGACGCTGCCCTCGGGCACCTCCAGCGAGACGTCGGAGACACCGATGAGGTCGCCATAGCGCACCTCGAGGTGCTCGATCCTGAGCAGCGCCCCGCTCATAGATCCGGCCCGCCCAACAGTTCGACCGGCGTGTGGCCGGCGGCCGCCTTCGCCGCGCGGGTGCCGAGATAGGCCGCGATCACGGCCGGGTTCGAGGTGACCTCGCGGGGCGAGCCACGCGCAATCTCCTTGCCCTGGTGAAACACCATCACGCGGCTCGCGAGCGACATGATCACTTCCATGATGTGCTCGACGATCACGAGCGTGATGCCGGAACGGTGGATGGCGCGGACGAGATCGATCGCAAGCCTCACCTCGTGCGCGTTGAGGCCGGCCATGGCCTCGTCGAGCAGCAGCACTTTCGGTTCGGTCGCAAGCGCCCGCGCAATCTCCAGCCGCTTGCGGCCGGGCGTGCCGAGCGAGCGCGCCGGCGCATCCGCAAGCCTGCTCATGCCGACGCGCTCCAGCACCGCGCGCGCCTTGGTCTCGGCCTCCTTGCGATGCGAGGTGCGCAGGAAGGCGCCGATCATGACGTTCTCGAGCACCGTCATGCCCTCGAACGTCTGCGGCACCTGGAAGGTCCGGGCGAGGCCGAGCCCGGCGCGCAGCTCCGGCGTGAGGTCGGTGATGTCGCGGCCCTCGAACAGCACATGGCCCGAGGTGGTCTTGAGGTCGCCGGTCAGGCAGTTGAAGAAGGTCGACTTGCCGGCCCCGTTCGGGCCGATCAGGCCGAGAATGTCGCCCTGCTCCAGCGTCACGGAGGCATCGTCCACCGCCTTGAAGCTGCCGAACGCTTTTGTGATCCCGCGCGCCTCAAGGAGCATGGCCTGCTCCCGTCTCGGTGCTCGGCTTGCTGCGCCGCTTGAACAGGCTGAGCAGGCCGCCCGGCTGGAAGCGCGCGATCACCACGATGATCGCGCCATAGAGCACGAAAGTGAGCCCTGCCCCCTTGCCGCCGAGCCAGCTGTTGGAGATCTCCTCCAGCGGCACCAGGATCGCAGCACCCACCAGCGGCCCGAACAGGAGCCCTGCCCCGCCGAGCGCCGCCATGATCAGGATCTTCACCGAGATCAGGATGCCGAGGCCGGACTCCGGATCGACGAAGCCGAACATCATCGCATAGAGCGCGCCGGCGACACTGGTCAGCGCCGCGCTCAGCATGAAGGCGTAGAGTTTTGTGCGGCTCGCAGGCGCGCCGAGCGAGCGCGCAGCGCGTTCGGAATCCTTGATCGCGCGCAGGTAAAACCCCATCCGGCTGTTGGTCATCCACCACGTGATCAACAGCGTGATCACGAGGACGGCGAGGAAGAGATAGTAGTACGGCAGCGACGACAGGAACGAGAGATCGAAGACGTTGCGCGGGACAGTTGGACCGGAGAGCCCGACGGCCGCACCCAGCCAGTCGGTGTTGGTGACGATCAGCCGCATCGTCTCGGCGACCGCGATCGTCGCCATGCTGAAGTAATGCCCCGATAGCCGCAATGTCGGCACGCCGATGATCGCGGCCAGCCCCACCGCGATCACGATACCGCCGGGGATGCCGAACAGCGGCGACAGGCCGAACTTGGCATAGGACCCCATCGCCGCATAGGCGCCGCAGCCGAAGAACACGACATGCCCGACCGAAACCTGGCCGGCGTAACCGCCGACGATATTCCAGGCCGACGCGGCGATGGCATAGAGCAGCACCAGCGCGCCCAGGCGCTGCTGGAACGGCGAGGACAGCAGCAGCGGATAGGCGATCGCAATCGCCGCAACGACCGTGAGCCAGATCAAGCGCCGCATCACATCTTCCCCATCAGGTCTTGCCCATCAAGCCTTGCGGCCGGAACCAGAGGAAGAGCAGAAACAGGACATAGACGACGATGTCCTTGTAGACCGCGCCGATCAGATAGCCGGAGAGCGACTCGATCACGCCGATCAGCAGGCCCGCGACCAGTGCACCCGGCACGCTACCAAAACCGCCGAGCGACACCGTGACGAAGGCGACGATGCCGAGCGTCTCGCCGACCGTCGGCACGATGTAGAAGAAGTTCGCGATCAGCGCGCCGGCAAGGCCGGTGGCGCCAGCCGCGATCGCCCAGGCGATCGCCTGCATGGTGTCGGGGCGGATGCCCATGAGTTGCGCCGCTGTCGCATCCTCCGCCACCGCCAGCATCTTCGAGCCGAGCGAGGTGCGCGTCAGCAGCAGATGCAGGCCCAACGTCACGAGCAGCGCGACGACGCCGGCGAGCAGCCGCGAGGCCTCGATGCGCAGGCCCGCGACGGCAAAGGTGCCGCCGACGATGTTTTGCGGCATCGACAGGAAGTTGGCGCCGAACCACCAGAACACAGAGTAACGTAACAGCAGCGCGAGGCCGAAGGTGCCGAGGATCTGCGCCAGCATCGGCCCTTTCATGATGTCGCGGATCAGGGCGAAATAGACCACGACGCCGACGGTCGCGAGCACCAGCGTCGCCAGCGGTGCGCCGAGGATCGGCCCTCCCCCCATCAAGGTGTAGACGACATAGGCGACGTACATGCCGAGCATGACGAAATCGCCATGCGCGAAATTGACGATGTTCATCATGCCCCACACCAGCGTGAGGCCTGAGGAAAACAGGGCGTAGACGGCGCCAAGCAGAAGCCCGCCGACGACCACCTGCACGAGTACAAAGGACATGAGCCGCGTTGCTCTGATCAAATCACCCTGGGAACGGCGGGACGCGCGGCCCCGCCATCAAGAATTCTCACCAGCCCCTGTAGGGCAGCACCGGCGCCTTCGCGGCACTGGCCTTCGGCCACACCGCGGTATAGTTCTCTCCGTCCTGGAGCTGGATGATGAGGCCGGAGGCGAGAATGTTCTGGCCCTTGTCGTCGAACTTCACGCCCTTGTAGCCCATCATCAACTGTTCGGGCTTGAGGTCTGTGGCCTTCAGCGCCGCCTGGATCTTTGCAGGGTCGGTGGAGCCGGCGCGGTCGATGGCGTCGGCGAGCACGAAGAAGCCCTGCATCTGACGGCCGACCGTGTCGTCCATCTCCTCGCCGCTCTTCTTCTTGTACATGTCGGCGATGATGGCTGATGGTGAGCCGGCCGGCCCCACCGACCATGACGAACGGTTGAAGACGCCTTGCGAGATCTTGCCGACCGCCTTGATGAAGGACGGATCGGAATAGCCGGCGTCGTCGGCGAGCAGCACGGGCGGTTTGTAGTCGAGCGACTGCATGGTCTTCGCGAACAGGATGGCGTCCGACGTGTAGCTGATCATGATGATGACGTCGGGCTTCTTGTCCTTGAGCTGGAGCACCTGTCCCTGCAAATCGGTCGCATTGACGGGATAGGCGACGTCGAGCGCGATCGCCTGGCCCTTGTCCTTGAAGGCCGTGCCGATCGTGTTCGCGACCGAGGTGCCGTATTCGGTATTGTCGTGAACCAGTGCGATGCTGTCGGTCTTGGCGCCCTGCGCCTTGATGTCGGCGAGGAAATCGACATAAGCCTTCGCKAAATCGGTCGCGATCGGCGTGGTGCGGAAGAACCATTTGAAGCCGCGCTCGGTGAGATTGGCGGCGACCGATTCCGAATTCAGATAGGGGATGCCGTATTTCTCGGCGATGGCGCTCGAGGTCAGCGTGATGCCGGACTGGTAGGCGCCGAACACGGCCGCCACCTTCTCCTCCGTGATCAGGCGCAGCGCCTGGTTCTGGCCCGTCGCCGGGTTGCCCTGGTTGTCGGCGAACACGATTTCGATCTTGGCGCCGCCGAGGCCGGCAAGACCTGCGTTCTTCGCCAGCGGCAGATTGCCGAGCTCGGGATGCGCGTTGTTGATGATGTCCATCGCGACTTCGAGCGCCGCCTTGGCATGCGCGCCGATCGAGGCGGTGCCGCCGGACATCGGCAGGATCGCGCCGATCTTGACGACCTTGTCCTCGGCTCGCGCGCCGGCGGCGAGCGCAAGGGACATCGCGGCCGCGCAAAGCAGCCCGGTGACGTGCTTCAATGTCATGAAATCAGACCTCCCAAAGGGTTTCCCCAACCAAGATTTTTTGGAAAGCTTGGGCTGAGCGCCCGCTTCCGTTTGATTATGCCTGGCGGCGGGAGGATGGCATGCCGGTCGGTCACCGGCAAGGTGAAACGGATTGCCACGATGCTGCATGCGTAAGTGAGTTTCGCAACGCCAGCCCAGCGCGCGAAGTCGTAGCCCGGGTGAGCGAAGCGATAGCCGGGATCGCGGCGGCAGCATTCCCGGATGTCGCTGCGCTCATCCGGGCTACGGGTATCGCTTGCTCTGTTCTGCCCGGCTCAATCAGGCATCGCTTGCCCTCAACAGCGTCGTGAAGCCGCCATAGATCATGCGCTTGCCGTCGAACGGCATGCCGTCCAGCTTCAGCCGCGGGTCCGCCATCACCTTCTTGTTGACGGCGTCGCGGGTCTCGCGGTCGCGGTAGACGATCCAGGAGAACACCACGATCTCGTCCTCCTTCGCCATCACCGCGCGCGGAAACGAGGTGAGTTCACCAAAGGGCACGTCATCCCCGATGCACTCGACGTAATCGAGCGCACCGTGCTCCATCCAGACCGCGCAGGCCGTCTTTGCCAGCGCCTTGTAGGGCTCGATCTTGTCCTTGGGCACGGCCAGCACGAAACCATCGACATAGGGCATCACGGATCTCCTTGGGTTGTGTGTCCCAAGGACGCTGGGGCGCACGGCGATCCGACCGGAAGCGCCGATTTTCAGATGAGACAAACCGCCGCGAGCAGAACCGGGCTTTGCGGCGCGCGGCTCCGGATGCGGGGCGAACTGTGAATTCGGGGAAAGGCGCCGGAATTGGCTGGGGAACCTGGATTCGAACCAAGACAAACAGAGTCAGAGTCTGTTGTGCTACCGTTACACCATTCCCCACCGAAGCGCTTGAAATCGCTAAGCTTTCTTCGGAAGTTTTGCGAGGCTGGCTGAATGTTTTGCAAATCAGCGGCTCGCAGGCCGCTCATATAGCCGCGCTGACCTTCGCGGTCCAGTCCTTCTGTGAACAACGTCAGCCCGTTCTCGCTGCGTTCACACCCTGCAAAACGGCGTGCACGCCCTCACCCGCCGCAGCGACATCCGCACTGGTCGCTAATCGCGGCAGATCGCCGATCGACCATGCACAGCCCCCCTCAGGCAGCCTCACGCCGGTACAGCGGCCGCGACGGATCTGGTTTTCCTTCGCGGCTGTAGAAGATCGATCGGCGCCCCCGGTCGATCCATTGCTGGGCCGTGAATTCAAACGCGAGCGCGACCGCGGTGGATGAGAGCAGGATGCCCGCGGTCTGAAGCAGAATTCGCCAATGGCTCAAGCTGTGCGGATCGGTCAGCGTGATCGGGTCAAAGAGCCGCAAATTGATCGCGATCTGTATAAAGAGAAAGTGCGAGAGATAGACTCCATAGGACGCGTCGCCCAGTGCGGTCGACAGCGGCCCATTGATCCGCTTGAAGAGCGTCGGAATCACGATGCAGGTTACGAGAACCAGCGGCACCCCCTGAACGATGCCGCCATGAAAGTCGACGTCGGCATAATGGTCGCCCAGGAGATAGAGGCTGTAGAGACCGGCGAGCCAGTAGCCCGCACGCGTCGACCAGGTCAGGCGATCCCGCAACGAAAACAGCAAAACCCCCGTGCCGAAATAGCYGATCTGGCTGAAGAACGGGAAATAAGCCCATTGCCATTCGCAGAAGTGAAGGATGATCATCTTGATCGCGAAGGCAGCGACCACCAAGCCGGCGAGCCGCTTCCCATTGAGCAAAAGCAGGGCGGGCAGCAGCGCGTAGAAGACGAGTTCCGCGCTGATCGACCATGCCTGCGGAACCAACAGGTACGTGGTGCTGTGCATGACCGAATAGAGATCGAGACCCAGCAGCGACAGGTTGATCAGATACGGCGGCGTGTCCGTGCGGAAGGAATTGAAGATGCCGCTTTCGTTCGCCGRATTCCACCAATGGAGAGCGAACGTAGCCATCAAGACCGTGAAGTAGAACGGATAAAGCCTCGCGAAGCGGCTGGCAATGAACGCAGCAGGCCGTCCCGGATAGTGCCGCTCATAGGCAGCGGCCATGTAGAAGCCACTGATGATGTAGAAGACTTCTACCGCGGCCAGGCCTCCGATCGTCTGATGAAGGACGCCAAACTGGCAGTGAAATCCGACAACGATCGCCGCCAGCAGAAAACGAACAGACCCCATTGGCCCCCACATCCCTTGGTAGAGGCGAACCTAAACCGACGATTAGAATTGAACAAGCGGCCGCCGCCCTCGGAGCGCTCATCGGCATGCGGCGGCCGGGCTCCATGTCTGGATGGAAGCCGCGGGACCATCCCCATTGGCACGCGTGGTTCGAACGCCAGCGCGGCCTCCAAACATCCCGACGCACACGTCACCGCACGAGATGCGCGACAATTCGCAGCAGTTGCATCACCCGATCGCGGGATCGGGACCCGACCATTCCGCCCAAAGCACCCCCTACTA
>NZ_JBFULT010000097.1:0-16389 GCF_054049755.1 Bradyrhizobium sp. P5_C11_2 | reverse complement strand
TGGGTCAATCGCGTCACTTTGGCCGCGTGCCGTTCTCTTCCGGTCGATCCCTGTGAACGGACATCGTCGGCCGCTCCGGCATGTCTCACACGGGCCAACAGCGGATGCTCGGGAGTTTAGGCTGTCGCCAAATCGCGCCTGCTTAGGTACGTTTCCGGCGCAATTTCGTCCGCTGGTTGCGTGGATGATTGATCCGATATAGATTTATGCTTGATTTTGAGTTTTTGCTTTTTGTCTATCCATTTTCCCCTGACCGGATAGCGGTAATGATTTACCAAAAGGTCGACAGAATTGTTGTCGGTACCCGCTTTAAGATGAGTGAGGTTGGAGCCGCTCGATGCCAAGAGCTGGCTGACCGGAGTGGCATAGTCATCGACGTGAGCCCTCGTACCACGGGCATCACCGTGCTGTTCGACGGCGCCCGAAGACCAACCTGCCTGCACAGAGACTTCATATCGCCCATCTCGGATGGGGAGATCGTCGCACCTTCAATCGCTTCAGACCAATGAGGGTCCATGAAGTCTTTAAGACCACGCGAATGGTCCAAGCAGGAGGCGCAGCGATTGACGGCTCTCGCGCGTCAGAAAACCTGCGCCGGAGACATAGCCCGTGAGCTTGATCGCCATGTCACTTCAGTAAGAAAGAAGGCACGCGAACTCGGCTTGCTCCTCCCGAAGCGGGCCGACGTCTCGCAGCTACGTGGGAAGTGAAATTATTCAATGTGGCGCATCGCGCGCCACCGCCGCCTCCGCTGCGGTGTTGGGCGGTGCCGCGTTGAGCAGCTGGGACACGGCGGTGACGAGCTGCGCCGGCGCGAACGGCTTGTTGAGGAGGACGCTGTTGGGCACGCCCCTGGAGGCCCATTCGTCGGCCGCAGCACCGGTCATGTAGACCACGGGAATGTTGGCGTTGATCTCGCGCGCCGCGCGGGCGACATCCCAGCCGTGGAGCTTGCCGCCCAGATGGATGTCGGTGACCAGCGCGCGATAGCGGGCGGCGTCGGCCTTCAGCAGGTCGATTGCTTCTTCGCCGGTGGCTGCGGTGGCCGTTTCGAAACCGCCCTCGGTCAACGCCTCTTCAACCATGCCCTGCACGAGCTGGTCATCTTCCGAGACCAGGACCACCGGTAAACCTTGCACGTTCGACTCCCTTGCCACCGCCGCGCCATTGCAAGCCCGTGGACTACGCCGCGGCAGGAACCTTGGTTCCCGGCGAATGTGTAAAAGTGAACGCACGGCCGCAACCCAATGCGCCCCACAGGCGCGTCGTGACTCCGACCCGTCGAACTTTATCTAAAATGCAGCGAACCATTTTTGGCGGAATGAAATCTCCGCGCCCCATGCTGGCCGCGTGTCCCGGTTTGCCCGACGCATCAGCTGTCGCATTGGCGGCGGCGTTTCGGGAGGCAAGGACGCCTTTGGCAAACCCTCAAGGAGAGATCGCCGTGTATTACGTCGCCGCCGCATTGCTGGTGCTGTCGGGACTGTTCTACTCCGCGAGCCATCACGAGCTCGGTCAGTTCGGCACGAACATGTGCAGCTATGGCAGCGCATTCTGCGACAGCCCCATCATCGTGTTCACCGGCGCGGCGCTCGCCGCGGCCTGGGGCATGTTCGTCAGCGTCAAATAGAGCGGCCCCCTGCTGGCGCCGGAATCACAAAGCCCGCGGCCGGTGGCGGCGCGGGCTCGACGGTTGTTGCGATGATGCACTTCTACAGGTGTTTTGCCCGACGGGTCAATCCGAATTCGCCTAATCGGAAATGCGCCGGCGGGCCGCATCGCAGCCTCCGTCGCGCCACAGGAACCTTTGTTTCCTGGCCGCATTTGCCTTAAGACTTCGCCATTCCGGAAAAGCCGGCGCGCCGACCGCATCGAGACGTCCCCATTTCATGAACGACAGCGCCCTCGCCCCCGCCAAATCCGTGCCGACGCTGCTGCGACGGCTGGGGCCGGGCCTCATCACCGGCGCGGCCGACGACGATCCGTCGGGCATCGCCACCTATTCGCAGGCCGGCGCGCAATTCGGCTACGGGCTGCTCTGGACGGTGTTTCTGACCACGCCGTTCATGATCGCCATTCAGCTCGTCAGCGCACGGATCGGCCGGGTCACCGGCAAGGGGCTCGCCGCCAACGTCATGAAGCTCGCCCCGCGTTGGGTGGTGCTGGGGCTGGTGGGGCTTCTCGTCACTGCGAACACCTTCAACATCGCCGCCGACATCGCGGCGATGGCGGAGGCGCTCTCGCTGGTCATCGGCGGGCTCAACCACGAGCATGCGCTGATCTTCGCGGCGGGCTCGACCCTGCTTCAGGTCTTCCTGCCCTACCGCCGCTACGCGCCGGTGCTGAAATTCCTGACGCTGACGCTGTTCGCCTATGTCGCGACCGCCTTCACCGTGAAGATCCCGTGGAGCACGGCGCTGCTCGCAGCGGTATGGCCCGAGGCAAATGTCAGCGCCGACTATTTCATGATGGTCGTCGCCGTGCTCGGCACCACCATCAGCCCTTATCTGTTCTTCTGGCAGGCCTCGCAAGAGGTCGAGGAGATGAACCAGGGCAAGCGCGACCGGCCGCTGCGCGAGTTGTCGCGGCGCGGCGGCGACCCCGAGCTCGCGCGCATCAAGGCCGACACCACCGCCGGCATGCTGCTCTCCAACGGCATCGCCTTCTTCATCATCCTGACCACGGCGTCAGTGCTGAACGCCAACGGCGTCACCAGGATCAATTCGGCGACCGAAGCCGCCGAAGCGCTGCGGCCACTTGCCGGCGACTTCACCTTCGCGCTGTTCGCGCTCGGCATCATTGGCACGGGCCTGTTGGCAATCCCGGTGCTGGCGGGCTCGGCCGCCTATGGCGTTGCGGAGATCTTCGGCTGGCGCGCCACGCTGGAGGCCAGACCTGAGAAGGCGGTCGGCTTCTACACCATCATCGCGGCCGCGACCATCATCGGCTTCGGCCTCGGCTTCACCGGGATCGATTCGATTCACATGCTGGTGTGGAGCGCCGTGCTCAACGGCATCGTCGCCGTCCCGATCATGGCGATGATGATGCTGATCGTCTCGAACCACGCGATCATGGGCCGCTTCAAGGCCCGCTCATGGCTGGTCGCGCTGGGCTGGCTCGGCACCGCGCTGATGGCGCTGGCCGTGCTCGCGCTGCTCGGCTCGTCCGTGATCGGCTGAGGCGTTAGACCGGCGACAGTGCCGCGGAGATCTGCGAGGCAATGATGAAGGCCGCAAACACGGCCGGCACGCTGATGAGCCGCAAGAACTGATCTACCGAAAGCATCGCTGTCGTCCCCCAAAGACAAACCGCAAAGACAATCCTCGAAGCACCCCGCGCCTACTTCACACCTTGACCCCTTGTCGACCTGCTCGTTAGCTTAACAGTTGCGGCCGGGGCCGGGCTTGCGGACCCGGACCACAAGAAAAAACAACGCCCGGCCGGGCGACAGGGAGCGACATGACAAATTCATCAAGAGCAACAAGCCTCGAAATCCTCGCCTGCGATGCCGGGTGGAGAAACTACCATTTCGTCAAGCTGACGACGGAAGACGGCATCGTCGGATGGAGCGAGTTCGACGAAGGCTTTGGTTCGCCCGGCGTCGGCGCCGCGATACAGCGCCTGTCCGCCCGCGTTATCGGGCAGAACGTCTTCCAGCACGAACGCATTTACGCCGAACTGTTCGCGGCCACGCGTCCAGCCGCCGGCGGCGTCGTRGCGCAGGCGCTCGGCGCGATCGAGAATGCGTTGGTCGATGCCAAGGCGAAGTGCCTTGGCGTCCCCTGCTACGAGCTCCTTGGCGGCAAGATCCGCGACCGCGTCCGGGTCTACTGGTCGCACTGCGCCACCTGGCGGATCAATCATCCGTCCTGGTACAAGCCGCCGATCGAAAGCCTCGATGGCGTCAAGGCCATGGGGCGCGAGGTGCGCGAGAAGAAGTTTTCGGCGCTGAAGACCAACATCTTCTCCTATGACGATGGCAAGCCGACCGGCTGGCGGCCCGGCTTCGGCTCACCCTTCGTCCCCGAGATCAACGTCGACCGCAAGATTCTGCACGACCTGCACATGCATCTGGAGGCGATCCGCGACGGCGCAGGACCCGACGTCGACATCATGCTCGACTGCAACTTCAACGCCAAGACCGAAGGCTACCTGAAGATCCTGCGAACCATCGCCGACCTCGACATGTTCTGGGTCGAGATCGACAGCTTCAATCCCGAAGCACTCGGCTACATCCGAAGGCAGAGCCCGCACCCGATCTCGTCCTGCGAGACGCTACTGGGCTTGCGTGAGTTCCTGCCCTATTTTCGCGAACAGGCGATGGACGTCGCGATCATCGACACGCCTTGGAACGGCGTTTGGCAATCGATGAAGATTGCCGCTGCCGCGGAAGCCTTCGAGGTCAACGTCGCGCCGCACAATTTCTACGGCCACCTCTGCTCGATGATGAACGCGCATTTCTGCGCCGCCGTGCCGAACCTTCGCATCATGGAGATTGACATCGATCGCCTCGCCTGGGACCGCGAGCTGTTCACACATGAGCCGGAGATCCAGAATGGGCATCTGGTCATTCCGGATCGCCCCGGCTGGGGCACAGAGCCGAACGAGGAAGCGCTGCGCGCGCATCCGCCGAAGACAAGCGGCGGACTTCTCAACTACGGCCGCAAGAGTTGACGCGGACTACGGCGTTACCGGATTGACGGTCGGGGACGTTTTCGGCCCCGGTCGCTCCGGCTCGACCGGCGATTTAGGCTCGGTGGGAAGCACCTTCGCGCCTACGGCGTGCGCGGCCTCGCCCGTCGTCGCATACATCGCGACATGAGCCGGCTGAGTCTTGGCGCGGTTCCAGGGGCCGTGGTCGACGATCAGCATCGCAGCAATCGTCAAGGCAGCAACAATCATCGCGATCACGCCGGGATGACGAAGCGCCGTGGAGATGGAGTTTGCAAAGCGATCAGTTGCCATCGAAGGATCCGCACTTTTTTCCTCTCGCAGGTTAATTCATTTGCGTCCCGCGAGTTCCRCCTCTTGCTGAAGCAAGTTCCGAGCCAAGTGCGGGGAACTCGATTGCTGTTGCCGTTCACTTTCTCACGTCCGGGCGCGCGTCGCCGACAAACCGATCACGGTTCGGCATTTTGATGGCCGCAAGCGATTTTGCATCGAGCGTCGCGTCCGCTCCCACCAACCCGTTCAGGTTCAGGATGTAGGCGGACACCGCATAAACGTCGTCGTCGCTCAGCGACTGCGGCGCGTTCTGCGGCATGGCTCGTCGGATGTAGTCGAACAGCGTCGTCGCATAGGGCCAAAAGCTGCCGACAGTGCGGATCGGCCTGGCCGTCCCGATCGTGCCTTGCCCGCCGGCAAGCCGGTCACCCAAACCACCCTCGCCCTTCTCGCCATGGCAAGAGGCACATTGCTGGGCGAACACATCGCGTCCGTGGCCAACCGAACCGCTCCCCTGCGGCAGATTGCTGCCGTCGCGTCCGATATCGATGTTCCAGCCGGCGATCTCGGCCGAAGTTGCCGGCCGTCCGATGCCGTAGGGACTTTGCGCCAGCGCAGCACCGGCCCCCGCACACAGAACGGTTGCGAATGCGATACCGCAAATCTCACGCAAGCGCATTGGTCACCTCGCCGTCAGCCGCGATGCGCCAGGGCCAGATCGCATTGTTGTGGTAGAAATAATTCTCGCCGCGCACCGCGAGCAACTCGGCGAGCGTCGGCTGCATATAGCCGGTCTCGTCGATGGCGCGACTCTGGATCACGGCGGGCTTGCCGTCCCATCGCCACGGCAGGCGAAAGCGTGTCAAGGCACGCGTCAGCACCGGCTCCTGCAATCGCGTCTCCTGCCAGCTCTTGCCGTCATCGACCGACACTTCGACGCGCGCGATCTTGCCATGCCCGCTCCAGGCGATGCCGGTGATCTCGTGGAAACCGGGCGCGCTCAGACTCTGACCGCCAGAGGGACGCGTGATGATCGACTTCGCTTCCATGTAGAAGGAAAATTCGCGCGCCGTGCCATCCGGTAGGAGATCGGTATATTTCGAGGTTTCCTCGCGTGAATAGACGGGCTCCGCGGTCACGTGCAGACGCCGCAGCCACTTCACGCTCATATTGCCTTCGAAGCCCGGCAGGAACAGCCGCAGCGGATAGCCCTGCTGAGGACGCAGTCGCTCGCCGTTCTGGCTGTAGACCAGCATGGCGTCCTCCAGACATTTCTCAATCGGGATGCTGCGCGTCAACGCGGCAGCGTCGGCGCCTTCCGCGACCACCCATTTTGCTCCGGGCTTCAAGCCGGCCTCCTGAAGCACGAGCTTCAGACTGACGCCGGTCCATTCCGCACAACTCAGCAGCCCCACGAGGTCCGATGCCGTCTTGCCGTAAGGCTTGCTGTAACCGGGATTGCCCGAACATTCGAGAAAATGGATCCGCGACTCCGACGGAAAACGCCGCAAATCGTCCAGCGAGAAAATCAGAGGACGCTCGACGAGGCCATGAAGCATCAGCCGGTGCTGCGCCGGATCGATGGTCGGAACGCCGCCGTGATGCCGTTCGTAGAACAACCCGTTCGGCGTGATGATGCCATCGAGCTCCTGCAACGGCGTCCGGCCCGAGGCGGAAATATACTGCTTGAGAGTTTTCGAGATGTTCTTGACGACGCCCTTCTCGAACGGCGAGGGCGCGCCATAAGGCTGGCTTCCCGTCGGCTCGCCCGGCGCCTTCATCCATTCGGGAATGTTGGGCGGAAGGTTGTCCGTCTCAGCGGCGGCCGATGCACCTGCGCTCAAAACCACCCCGCCCGCGGCTGCGGCGCCATTGCGCAGAAACCGACGGCGCGTAGTCGTCATGGAATCATCGTCAGAGTTCGTCGTGCTGCTCATTGCGGGCCCTCGGCTGGCGCTGAGCCCGCATGAAACCTTCCGCGACGCGCATTTGCAATTCGCACCTCTTTCAAAAGCAGGCGATTCCGATCAAGACTGATCTAAATCCGCCTGCCGCGAGAGCAGTTTCTTTCTTTGCAGCGCACAAAATCCGCGTGCCCGATTCACTCGCCCAGCGCGATCGCGTTGCTGGGCGTGGGCCGGTCGGCGATCTGCTGGCCGAACAGGCTGCCGATCAGCTCGACCGCAGTGCGCGCGGTCCGGCCGCGTTCGTCCAGGAACGGATTGAGCTCGACAATGTCGACCGATCCCACCAGCCCGGAATCGTGCAAGAGCTCCATAATCAGGTGCGCCTCGCGATAGGTCGCTCCGCCCGGCACCGTCGTGCCGACGCCCGGCGCGACGCAGGGATCGAGGAAATCGACGTCGAAGCTGACATGTAGCACTCCGTCGCTCGCCCTGACCCGCTCGATGACGCGCCGGATCAGTACGGCAACACCGAACTCGTCGATCTGGCGCATGTCCGCAACCCTGATCTGGCGGGCGCGCATCAAGTCCTTTTCGAGCTTGTCGATCGAGCGTATGCCGAACAGATCGAGCCGGTCGGGCTCGATCGAGGCACGGGGGTCATCGCCCAGCAAGCCGTCGAGGCCCGGCTCGCCGCACAGGAACGCCGCCGACATGCCGTGCATGTTGGCGGTGATCGTCGTCTCCGGTGTGTTGTAATCGGCATGCGCGTCCAGCCAGAGCACGAACAGCTCGCGTCGGCGCTCCTGCCAATGGCGCGCCATCGCATTGACCGAACCCATCGACAGCGTGTGATCGCCGCCAAGAAAGATCGGGATCGCGCCGGTCTTGGCGATCTCATAGCCACGACGACTCAGGACGCGCGTCCAGCGCTGGATTTCCCGGTAGTGATTGGCCTTGTCGGGCGGTCTGTCGGCCAGGTCCTTGACCTCGGCGACGGAGAGATCGCCGTAGTCGGCGACCTCGAAGTCCAGGCTCTCGAGCAGCGTCGCAAGGCCGGCGGTACGCAGCGCCGCCGGGCCCATCAGGGTACCGCGCTGCGAGGCCCCCATATCGATGGGAGCGCCGAGCAAGGCGATGCGCCGGGCTCGATCCGGCATGGTCCGATCGGTCACGGCAGTCTCCTGACATCCACAAGGTCGTGCCAGACTAACAGAGATTCGTAGCCGTCGTTTCACCGGTATTTCCCGGTGAAAAAGACCGCGCGAGACCCGTCCCGGAACAAAATCCCTCGCGCCGCATTTTCACTGCAAGGCCGGCACCCGCCGTACATCACGGCGCCTGTCGCGGATAGCCAAAGGTCTTCGGACCCGCTAACAAGCGCTCGCGCGGATAGCCAAAGGTGCCGGCCTCATTCACTTCGTCAGGAGCGGAGTTCACGAACTTGAACACGGAAATTCCGCAGTCCACGTCCCAGCCCGGAATGGCCGAGCGCGCCATCGACGCCGCGACAGACGTCTCCCATACGATCGGTGAGGTCGCGGGAGGCTTGCACGCCGCCGTCGACCGCTTGACGTCTGTCATCGACGAAGCTCGAAAGCCGGGTAAACCGCTCGCGACGGTCGCCGCAATCACACGCGAAGCGCCGCTCGCCAGTCTGTTCGTCGCGTTCCTGTTCGGCGTTGCCATCGCCCGCCGGCGTTAGCGATCTAAGCCGGCGTGATCGAGTCTGCTAGGCAGCGGTGACGGACTCGGGCTGCGTCAGGAACTGACGTTCGAAGGCATCCGCAGGCATCGGTCGACCGAAGAAATAACCCTGCCCCTCCTCGCATCCCATGCTGACCAGGAAGTCGGCCGTAGCACGGTTCTCGATACCCTCGGCCACGACGGTGAGCCCGAGCTGCTTGCTGAGGCCGATGGTCGAGCCGACGATCGCAGCGTCGTCGGAATCGGCGAGCAGGTCGAACACGAACGACCTGTCGATCTTGAGCCCGTCGAGCGGGAATTTCTTCAGATAGCTCAGGCTGGCGTAGCCCGTGCCGAAATCGTCGAACAGGACGCGGACGCCGAGCTCCTGGATCCGCTTGAACATGTCGAGCACGCGACTTTCGTCGTGCAGCAGGATGTCCTCGGTGACTTCGAGTTCCAGCAGCGACGGCGTGAGCCCGGTCGCCTCGAGCAATGCCGCAACTGCCTGCGCGAGATCGCCGGAGTGGAGCTGCGAGGGTGACAGGTTGATCGCCACGCGCACGCTGTTGCCGGACCGCTCCCAAATCCGCGCCTGCCGGCAGGCGGTCTCCATCACCCAGTTCGCGATGCGCTCGGACAGCGCCGAAGTATTGACGACCGGCATGAACTCTCCCGGCGATACATAGCCACGCGCAGGATGCTTCCAGCGGATGAGCGCCTCCGCCCCGACCAGACTCCCGTTGGTGAGGCGAACCTGAGGCTGATAGAACAGCTCGAACTCGCCGCGATCCGCGGCAAGCGCAAGCTCGCTCTCCAGCGTCAGCCTGCTCTCCAGCTCCTGCCTGATGTTGCTTTCGAAGATCACATGGCCGCCGCGCCGGGTCGCCTTCGCCCTAGAGAGCGCCAGGTGCCCGTTGCTGAGGAGATCGTCCGCGCCGTCCCCTCCTTCCGGATAGACCGCGACGCCGACGCTGATCCTGACACGGTGCTGTCTCGCACCTGTCGCGAGCGGCGCTTCGAATGCGCGCGCGACGCGCTCGGCGAACTCGGCAGCCGATTCGCTGTTCCCCGCGCAATCGACCGCGATGGCGAACTCGTCACCGCTGAGTCGAGCGACGATCGCCTCCGTTCCCGCCTCGGCCCGCAGGCGTGCGGCGACCGCCCGCAGCACGAGGTCGCCGGCCGAATGTCCGAGCATGTCGTTGATCCGCTGGAAGCCGTCGAGCCCGAGCACGAGCAGCGCGACCTCGGAAGACCGCCGTTCCGCCGCGGCGATCAGATCGGCGAGCCCCGCATGCAGCGTATTGCGGTTGGCAAGACCTGTCAGCGCGTCATATTCGGCAAGATATCTGACGCGCTCCGCCTCGCGCTTGCGCACGGAGATGTCGCGCAGGATCGCGCCATACTGAAAGCCATCCGTTCCCTGCCAGCCCGAGAAACTCGCCTCGACGGGAAAGGTTTCGCCGTTCTTGCGCCGGCCTTCGAACTCGACGACGACGGCTCCGCCGGGGACCAGCAGCGCCTGGCGTGCCGCGTCGCGTATGGCGAAGGGCCTCGCGCTGCCATCGGTCGGACTCGTGCAGAGGATTTCAAACGGACGCCCGATCATCTCGGCCGGCATGTAGCCGAAGATCGCGCTGGCCCCCGGATTCCACACCGTGATGCGATGATCCTCGTCGGTACAGACCAGGCCGTCGCCGAGCGACATCGCGATACGGTGAAAGCGGCTCTCGGCAATGCGCCCCAAGAGGCTGCGGAAATCGATCTCGTCGAGCGCAATCGCCGTCAGGTAAGCGACGATGGCGATATGGAATAGCGACGTGTCGACGACGAGCGGCCACCTTGCCTGCACCAGCGCTGCGACCAGTTCCACCACCGCCCCGGCGACAATGAGGATCGCGACGCGGAGACCCGGCGTGAGGCGGCGCCACGAAGACATCATCAGCAGGCAGATCAGGCCGAGGCCGAGCATCATGCCGACATCGGATGTCCAGCGCAGCGTCCGATGCTGGAGAATCGATTCCGCCGCAAGCGCCTGAAGGACAGGCCCCGAGACAATGCCGCCATTAGGCACGCTGAACCTGTCGCCGAGCTCGAGCGCGGTGGCTCCGACGATGATCTTCTTGCCCTTCAGCGCGGCCAGGGCCGTGGCATCGCCACGCAACACGTCGGCATAGGAGACGCGCGGAATGGAGGCCGCGCGGATGCTGAAGTCGATCAGGAAAGGCGGTCGCTGATTGGCGTCTTGTCCGGCCAGCACGACGGCCATCGACGGCATCAAGGCGTCGCCGAGCTTTTCGCCGAACGGATAGCGCCGGACGAGTCCGTCGGATTCGACCGCTACATTGACGACGGCCGGCCAAGACTGATTACCGAAAGACTTCAATGGGCGGTTGATGTGAGCCGCGCCACCGTTCGGCCCCGGCTGCTTGAAAGACGGCAGGACCGTCGAGCCGCCAACGTCCCGAAGCGCCTTGACGAAGGCCTCGTCGGATGCCGGATCCGACGGCGTGCTGAAATCGACGTCGAAGGCTATGTCCTGCACGCCGGCGCTTTCGAGCCGTTGCAATAGTTCGGCATGGAGCCGGCGCGGCCACGGCCACACCCCGATCCGGTCGATCGAGGGTGCGTCGATGGCCACCACGGCGATGCCGCCGCTAGCCGCACGCGATTGCCAGGCGAACCGCAGATCGGTGAGCGCATTGCGCAGCGAAGCATGCCATCCCGTCGACAGCACGATCGCCAGCGCGATCACAACCAGAATATGCGGCCGATAACGTTTCACCTTGCTCCCCTGCACAGGCGGCGGATGCCGCGGAGTGCTCCCCTTATGTCGACGGCGCGGTCCTAGCGATGGCCTCTGCCCCACCACCAACCGTAGTGATGACCACGATTGCCACCATTTCCGTTGTTGTCGTTGCCGTTGTTGCCAGTATTGCCGGTACCGTTACCTCCATTGCCGGTGGCGCCGGTCCCGCTGCTTCCGGTCGCCGGGCTTCCGCCCGACACATCGCTGGTCGAGCCGGAAGTCGCAACGGTGGTCGTGCTTGACGACGACGTCGCTGTGCTGGTCGCGGGCGCGCTGCTGCTCACGGTGACTGCCGTTACGTTGGAGCTGTTGGCAGTCGTTGTCGTGCTTGCCTTCGCGTCGCTCCACACCGTATCGGTGGCGGCGCTGGCGTTCGCGTTGCGGACCCGTCCCGGCGCGACGGCACCGTGCGCCAGCCCGTGTGTGACCTTGTGGAAGTTCAATTTGACCTCGCCGAGCGAGCTCGATATGCGCACGACACCGGTCTTGGGCGCCTGGGCTCCGCTCGCCTGATGCGACTGCGCCGGCGCACCGGCCGCCTTGGACCCCTTGTCGATCGGGCCAAGCGCATGGATCGCATGGCCGGTCGCCGCATTGCGCGGAGCCGACAGGCCAGATTTCGGCACGGGAATCCGCTCGATCGTCGAGGCGCGCGGCTTGCCTTGCTCGATCGGATTGAAGCTCCGGGCACCGCTCAGGCTGAGACCGGGCTTGCCGTGCTCGAAGGCGGTGGCCGCTTGTCCCGGCATGACCTGTGCGATCTGGCCCGTCTTGAAGTCGGAGACTTCCACCTGGCCGCGGATCACGCCGACCTTGGTGCTGCCCGCATTCACGGTGACGCTGAACTGCGTTCCCTTGACCACGGCGGCGAGATAGGGCGTCTCGACCTCGAAATGCTTGACGTTGCGCTTCTCGACCTCGAGCAGGATCGAACCCGCTCGCTGGATGATGGTGGTCGAGAGCCCCTCCTTCTTCTCGGCCGGCAAGCCGACCACCGAGTTGGGAGAGATCAGTATCGTTTCCTCGCCGCGGACAAGCAGCACGCGGCCGTTTCGTCCGGTGCGTATGGTATCGCCAGACTTGAGCGTCCCGTCCTCAGTCAACGACACTTGCTGCGCGCCGTTGGCCGCAACCCAGACCTCGCCCGAGGACTTGCTGACCGACCAGACGCCATCCTCCGCAGCGGATGCACCGGAAGCCGTTCCCAGGATCAGCGCCGCCATCAAGGCGCGCCGCAGGCCAATTCTTCCGAACATGACGATCCTCAGTCTGCGTTACAGCGAGACCTGGGGCGTAACTGAAATGACTCAACATAGAATTAGCCGGAACCGGTAAGTCCCGCTGTCGCATTAACCTTTCATTGACCATAAAAAACTATGAAAAATCATGCGGCTAACGAACCCTTACCGTCTCCGACGGACTTCTCCGTCGAACTACGGAGAGCGGCCTGCGCAAGGTCTGGCCGGATGGTATTTGGCTGCCGCCTGCGCGCTGCTGGCGCCAACGCTTGCGGGAATTCCGCAGGCACTCGCGCAGCAGGCGAACCAGCCTGGGTTCGATCCGCGTCAGCCCGAAAAATATTTTGAGAACCAGTCCGAGCAAGAATCGCTCAACCGGCCTCCGGTCAAGCTGCCATCGGTCGATCAACCCAACACCGGCGGTGACACCAAGCCGCAATTCGTGCTGCGCGGCGTCAGCGTCAGCGGCGCCCATGCCGTGTCCCGCGATCGCATCGCCGCACTCTATCAGACCTATCTCGGCAAGAAGGTCTCGCAGGCCGACCTAGCCGCGATCGCCGGCGCGATCAGCGAGCTCTACCGCGCCGAGGGATTCCATCTGAGCCGGGCTATCGTGCCGCCGCAGGACATCGCCGACGGCCGCGTCCATATCCGTGTCGTCGAAGGCGCCATCGTGCAGACCGAGCTGAAGGGTGACGGCGCTGAGCAGTTCGGCGTCCGGCCGATGCTCGGGCCCGTTCTGGCCGAGCAGCCGTCGCGCCTGGCAACGCTGGAACGCCAGCTCTTCCTCATCAACGGCAGGCCGGGCGTCCGGATCACCGATACCGCGCTGGAAGAGATCGGCGGCCCGACCGGCCGCTTTCGCCTCACCGTCTATCTGAAGACCTGGCACGTCTTCACCTCGTTCGGTCTGGACAATCTCGGATCATCGTCGGTCGGCCCGTGGCAGACCTACGCTACCGGCGCCTTCAACTCCTACCTCACACCGGGTGACACGCTGGCGGTCAACCTGTCGACCATTGCCAACGATCCGCGCGAGCTTGGCTTCGCGCGGTTGTCCTACGATGCGCCGGTCGGCGTCGACGGCGTGCGTCTGGGCGCTTCCGTCCTGTACAGTGCGGTCCGGCCGGGCGACGCCCGGCGTCTCGACAGCGACATCACCACGACCGAGGCCTTCGAGGTGCGGGCGAGCACTGTGCCCTTCATGTCGCAATGGTCGGCGCTGACGCTCACGCTGGCCGCAACCGCCAGCAACGTGTCGGAACACGATCTCTACGGTCCCTGGTACAATGACCACATCAGGACCGCGAGCCTGACCGCCGACTACCGGCTCCAGGATCGCTTCGGCGGCACCAACTTCGCGACGCTCACCTATCGCCAGGGCCTCGACGTCTTCGGCGCCTCGCAGTTCGACGACGATCTCCTGTCGCGCGAGGGCGCCTCCTCCAACTTCTCGGTGCTGAACCTCTGGTTCACGCGCTACCAGACGTTCAACGACGCCTGGTCGCTCAAGATCTCGGCTGCGAGCCAGACGGCGTCACGGCCGCTGTTCACCTCGCAGCAATTCTATCTCGGCGGCGCGGCCTTCGGCCGCGGCTATGGCGCGGCCGAGATCAGTGGCGACAACGGTCTTGCCGGCTCGCTCGAGCTGCGCTTCGACCAGAAGCTCAATTTCCGCTACTGGAGCGGTTATCAGCTCTACGCTTTCGGCGACGCCGGTGCGGTCTGGAACGACGGTTACCGCCTCAGCGATGGCCTGTCGCTCACGTCGGCCGGCGCCGGCGTGCGGCTCTTCCTGTGGGATGATCTCCAGGCCGATTTCGGCGTCGCCGTGCCCTTGAGCTACCGGGCCCCGGACAATGAGCGCCGCAGCCCACGCTTTCTGTTTACGCTCGCGAGCGCCTTCCGGCTCTGTCCCGAGCACGGCAAGGCCGGCTGCCTTTAGCCGCGAGCTGTTCGCGCAGCGCGTCCGCATGTGGCCCTTTTGGGACGCTCCTCACAGGTTTGCCGAAATTTAATCCATGCCGTGCTCACGGTCGCTCGATCTGCGGGGGCGCAATATCTATTTTCAGACGAAAGTGATCGGGACGGAACCATGAAGAGGGTGTTTGCAATTCTGGCTTTTCTCTGCGTCCTTGGGGTTGGCCAATATTTCGTCGTCAGCAAGTTCGCGATCCGCCATGACACGCAGACATGGTTTGACGCCTCGCGCCAGCGGCCGGTGGAGGTCGAGGTCGCGGTGCGGCGCGACTACGAGACCAAGGCCAATCTCGGCCTCTGGAAGCTTCCGCTCGCCATCATCAGCAACGGCAACACCGTCAAGGCCACCGAGTACTCCTTCCTCGCCAACGTGCTTGCCGCACGCGGCTATCTCGTTGCCAGCATCCAGCAGGACCTGCCGAGCGATCCGCCGCTGATGACCCATGTCGGCCAGCCCTATGTCGGCCGGCGCGAGGTCTACATTCGCTGCGAGGCGAACATCCTGTTCGTGCTCGGCGAACTGAAGAAGCGGCAGGAGAATGCCGATTACGACCACGTCACCCTCGTTGGTCATTCCAACGGCGGCGACGTCTCCATGTATGTCGCCCACCAGCATCCCGAACTGGTCTCCAAAGTGATCACGCTCGACAATCTGCGAGTGCCTTTCGTGCTCAGCGACAACATGAAGATCCTGTCGTTCCGCTCCAAGGATCCACATTTCATGACAGACCCCGGCGTGCTCCCGACGCCGGAAGAGGCCAAGGCGCGCGGCATCGATATCGTCCATACCGGCGCGCAGCATACGGAGATGAGCGATCGCGGTCCCGACTCGGTCAAGGAGAAGATCCAGGCCGCGCTCGACCGCTTCCTGCGCGACAGCGCCAGCAGCTCGCTCGCGCCGGCCGATACGAGAAGCCCGATGATCATGAACCCCGGCGACTACTGAGCATGATCCGGACCCGAAGGGCCGCGTCAGCGCAAGGTGCGAAGCGGTTTTCCCCAGCTACAAACGCGGAACGCGTTTGCGCGGAGATCATACTCAAACGACAACCTGAAGCGCGATGATGCCTTATCCTCCTCTCATCGCGCTTTAGCCGGGAGAGCCTTGCGGCAGATCAAGGCAGCTTCGACCCGGCTACGATACAAGGGGCCTCACACCCTCGGAGAGGCACGTGTCGCACTATTCCGAAAGCCTTGGCCCGCCCGCGACAAGGATACCGGGCCCCGTCCGTCATCTGTATCGCTCGGTCCGCCGGCTGCTGCGGGCGATCATCGCTCGCATCGATCTCTCGCAATTTCCGGGATCGTGCTGCGGGTGAGCAATGCGGCCGCAAGCGAATGCGTAAGGGCTACCTGATGCGCTTGAGACAAATTGGCCTGCTGCTTGTCGTGGCATCAAGCCTCGGCGCTTCGTCGGCATCCGCCGCCGACGCCAATCACGGCGCCGACCTCGCCAGGCGCTGGTGCGCAAGCTGCCACGTCGTGGCGGACGGCCAGACGCAGGCCAGCGCAGACGTGCCTTCCTTTGTGTCCGTCGCGCGCAGGCCGGAGTTCAGTCCGGAGAGGCTCGCCTTCTTCCTGCTCGACCCGCATCCGAAGATGCCGAACTTTCCCTTGAGCCGGACCGAAGCCAGCGACATTGCGGCCTATATCGGATCGCTGCGCTAAAGCATGATCGGGAAAAACAGCAGCCTGAAGCGCGATGATGTTTCATCCTCATCCTGTCACGCTCTAGGGTCTGTACTCAATAGGGATTCCATCTGAAATTAGTTTGTGATTCAAGCATCTCAGCGGAAGGGAGGCTTGAATGGCAAAGCAGGTCTAC
>NZ_JBFULT010000096.1:0-16419 GCF_054049755.1 Bradyrhizobium sp. P5_C11_2 | reverse complement strand
GTCGTGGGGCTGGTCGGGCAGGAATCGCTTCTGGTGCGATTCCTGAACGAGTATCGGGTGGGAAATCGGCCCGATCTTACCAAAGGCGTGCTGCTATCGAGCCTGAAGATTTCCTCCGTCGCGATGCTGCTTGCGATCGGCGCAATCGCGATCGTGGCAAACATGCGAGGCGACGGGTGGCTGCTGGTTCTCGCGGTGTCGGCCTACACCGCCGTGAATGCGGGACTGATGCTGGGCAGCCAGATCGCGCGCTCGCTGGTCAGCATTCTCATGGGAGAAGGCAACCGGGAGTTCTTCTGGCGGGTCAGCGTCGTCCTGTTTCTGCTCGCAATCATGTCCGGCCAGCGGCAGCTCGATCCCGCCGAACTGATCGCCGTGATGGCGATTGCCATGTCGGTCGGCCTGGTCGCACAGGTCATCGCGATTGCGCGAGCTCTGCCGGATTTCCGCGGCACGGCGGCGCGTTCCGAGACGTCCCGCTGGAGATCGAGCGCGCTTCATTTCTGGGTCGCGTCCATCCTTGAAGCCGCGAACCAGTATTTCGACGTCATTCTTGTCTACTGGATGCTGGATCCGGCAACCGCCGGGATTTATTTCGCCGCCTCCCGCCTCGCCAACATCTTCGCCATGCTGTCGGCCGCACTGTACAGCTTTGGCGCGCGGCGGCTCCCCTCGCTGTACTTCAGCAAGAACCATCAGGAATTCGAGCGAACGTTGCGGCTCATGGCGGAGGTGACCGCGTTGTGCGTGGTCAGCGGACTGCTCCTGATCTGGATTGGCGGCCCCCATCTTCTCAACCTGTTCGGGCCCCATTTCGCC
The DNA here is from genome assembly GCF_054049755.1 of Bradyrhizobium sp. P5_C11_2. Classification (NCBI taxonomy): domain Bacteria; kingdom Pseudomonadati; phylum Pseudomonadota; class Alphaproteobacteria; order Hyphomicrobiales; family Nitrobacteraceae; genus Bradyrhizobium; species Bradyrhizobium sp. P5_C11_2. The sequence goes on along the minus strand of NZ_JBFULT010000096.1, from coordinate 15,600 downwards.
GCGCAGCACTGGGTTCTGATCGTGCTCGCGATCGGAACGGCCTTCCAGGCGGCGGGCGGTCCATCTGCGGCGATATTGCAGCTGACCGGCTATGAGCGTGAGTATGTCCCCGTCGTCGCCGCGAACGTGGCGCTGCGGCTGGTCGGATTTCTCGTCCTCATTCCCTGGCTCGGCGTGCTCGGCGCGGCGATCTCGGCGACCGCGTCGCTGGCGCTCGCAACCATCGCCCTCAACATCCTCTGTCGTCGGCGAACCGGAGTCGATCCTTCGGTTTTGGGGCTTCTGCGCTTCTCGGCATCGAAGCGCGGCGCCTACGCGGTCCGCGGCGCGGACTCCGGCGAATAGACGTCGATTCAGCCAGAGCGATTGCACCGCGCGGCACTACACAGCCGGGTGGCGTCAACCAGCCAGCCCCAGCATTTCGCCGCGACGACGCGCCGACGGGTCGGCCGGCACACGATTGACCACGATACCGGTCGGCACACCGACAAACCGGGAGAGCGCAGCCGTTGCCCTGCGCATTGCGGCCGAAGCGACCGCGTCTTCGCGGGCGACCAGGACGACGAGGTCGGCGTGAGCGGCCAGCGCCGCCGCCTCGGGCTGCAAGGCCAGGGAGCTGGCGTGGACGACGATCAGATCGAACTCCGAACGAATATCGTCCGCGGGTGACGGCTCGGGCCTGTTGCCGGCACCCAGCAGCTCATCGACACTGCGAAAGTCCGCCGTCGTCGCACCTTCGGCCTGGTCCTTCGCGAGGCTCGCCGCGGCACCGCCGAGGTCCGGCTCCACCCGGATCAGGACGCTCAGCTTCCCTGTGTTCACCGCCCATCGATTCAGCGACCGCGCAACGGTGTTGCCGCCAGCGCGCTTGCCGACCGACATCACAAGGACGACCTTGCCGCGAGGTCCTGGCAGCTTCTCCAGCCTCTCGAGCAGCGGGCGCAGATGACCACCGAGATCGATTTCGCTCGTTGCGGACACCGGCCCTTGCCAGATGTTTCTGGGGACATCGCCAGGCACCAGGTCGGGAATGCGGGCCCACACAGGCGGACGTGCCCACGCCGCGGGCTGCGGCGGAGCCGGTTCGGGGTCCCGGACCTCCGGAACGGATTTGTCCGATCCGCGTCCCGTAGCGGCGACCACCGCCGTCGACGTCAGCAGCGAGCCAATCGCAAGCGCGGCGAGCAGCAACGGCAGCGGTGGAAGCGTCGAGCGAAGCGGCGGAATGGCGGACGACGCGATCTTGGTTTGAGAACTCTGCAGGAGGCGCTGCTCGTTCGTCGTCTTGGACCGCGACAGGAACTGTTCGTAGATGTTTCTGTTGGCCTCGGCGTCGCGCTGTAGCTCCTGGAGCCGGACCAGAGCCTGACCGTCGACCAGGAGCTGCGATTCGGCCGCCTTCATCTGGTTTTCCAGCGCCTTCTGTTGATCGCGCTGGGCCTCATATTCCGACTTTGCGGTGTCGATGCCCTTTGTCCGCTCGACCTCGATCTGCCTGTTGAGATCGTTCAACTGGCTGTACGACATGACGAGATCGGGATGGCGATCGCCGAACACCGCTCGCTTCTGCGCGATTTGATCATTGAGGGCCGATCGCTGTGCGCGCAGCGCGCTCAGGAGATCCTGCCTGGCGGGGCTGTCGACATTCGCTTTCAGATCGCGCTGCGCCTGCTCGTAGCGGGCTTTGGCCTCTTCGGTCCGGGCGCGCGCAGCGGCAGCCTGCTGCGACAGCTCGGTCACGCGCAATTGCTGCGTCGTGGAATCCTTGCCGGCATTGACGATCCTGTGCTCGAGCTTGAACGTGGCAACGGCGTCCTCCGACGCCCTCAGCCGGTCGTTCAATGTCTTGAGCCGGCTACTGAGCCAGTCGGCGGCCTCGTCGGTCGCATCCGTACGCATGCGGCCCTGGCCGGCAACGAACGCCTCGGCAATGGCATTGGCATAGTAGGCCGCCCGCTCCGGCCGGTTCGAGGTGAAGCGGATGGCGATGACATAGGTCAGTCCGCGACGGGAAATGTCGAGACGGTTGCGGAACCTCTCGAGCAGGCGCGCGGGGTCGGTGTGTCCCCCGGAGATGTCGTCGTCATCCCGAATCTTGAGCTGCTCGATCAGCGGCTTGAGAAATCCGTCGGACTTGGCGACTTCAACCAGGCTTTGCAGCGCGGCGCTATCCTGCCCTATACCGGGCAGAACGTCCTGCTCCGTGGTCACGCGCTGCTCTCGGGGATCGACAACGACCAGTGCGGTCGCCGCAAATCGCACCGGAATCACCAACAATACGACGACGCCAAGGGCGAAGATCGCGAGAGCGAGCGTCAGGATGCGGCGAGCGTTGTCCCGCAAGAAGGCGAGCGCACCCGCGGCAGTGAGCCCACCGCCAAAGCGTTCGCGGGACTCACCGTTCGACGCGTCCCGGGTCTGCCACGACGCGGCGACACCGATCGATCCGGAGCTTGTCGGGTCTGCACGGCGACCGAACGTCATGGATTTTACTCGGATTCAACTGGCGAACACTGTTCAGTGCCTGCTCCAACGTAAATATCTATGGTTAATCGGTGGTTACGCGCTCCATACGCGACCGTGACCAATTGGTTAACGCACTCGCTTCGCTTCGTTCGGAAACCAGCGGATTCCCTCGTGAACGATGCCCTTCCGGCAGCCTGCGCATTAACTCCGTTTAACGCTAGTCGATGTCCGCTCGAAGCCTGCATGGTAGGTACCGGGTTAAGAAGATGAAAACTTCGTTTCTTCAGCGGGTCGGGATCCGTGCTCCATTACCAGCCAGGCACAGAACGGGGCGAGGCACCGAAGCTGCCTTCGACCGCGGCAGCACTCGCAGGGCCGAGCAGCGGCGGATCAAAGCCACACGTGCTTCTTGTGCAAACTCAGGCCGAGAACGCCGGTGCGCAGGAGATTTCCCGGCTGCTTGGCGCCGGACTGACCGACCGCGGCTATCGGGTCACCAATCTGTTCTTCTACCGCAAATCGGATTCGTTCGATGAGCCGCCCGATACGCTCTACTGCGCGGCGCGCCGGCCGGGAAATCCGCTGGCACTGCTGCGAATGTTGTGGACGCTCGGCCGTCATATCAGGACCGCCAGGCCTGACGCTGTTCTGACCTTTCAGCATTTCGGCAACGTCATCGGCGCGGGGGTGTCGCGCCTCGTCTGCCGCGCACCGGTCGTCGCCAATCAGGTTTCATCCGCGCTGTCGATGAGCTGGCCGGTCCGCACGGCCGACATCGTCATGGGCAGCCTCGGCTTCTTCGACCGCATCACGCTCAACTCGCTGGACATGCAGCGCGAGTATTCGCGCTACCCCGAGGCCTATCGGTCGCGCATGGTGCATGTCCCACACGGTTTCGACGACAAGGCCCTCAGCCTGTCGAAGGAAGCTGCACGACAGACATTCAATCTGCCGCCGGACCGCGTGCTGCTCGGCTGCGCAGCGAGGCTGCACCCGCACAAGCGGCTCGATGCGGCGATACGTCTGTTGCCGGATCAACCATCCTGGCACCTCGCACTGGCCGGCCAGGGAGCCGACGAGGCTCGGCTGAGGCAGTTGGCGGACGCCTTGAAAGTGTCGGACAGATTGCATCTGCTCGGCGAAATCGCCCCGCGCCAGATAGCGGATTTTCTCGCCTGCCTGGATGTATTCGTCTTTCCGACGCAAGCGGAGACCTTTGGTCTGGCCGCGGTCGAAGCCGCGAACGCCGGCGTTCCTTCCGTCGTCACGGATCTTCCCGTCCTGCGCGAGGTGTTGTCCTTCGAAGGAAAACCGACAGCCCTGTTCGTCGATGCCACCGACCATGCGAAGCTGTCCGCGGCCGTCGCACAGCTGCTGACGGACCAGCAACTGAGCGACGAACTGCGACAAAACGCCAAAGGCCTCAGGTTGCGCTATTCGGTGGATGCCATGGTCGAGGAATACGTTCGAATTCTCAGCCAGGTCATTTGACCGGCGGTCGGAATAGATTGGCTCGACATGATCATCGAGTTTCGCTGTGAACGTGAGCATGCGCGGCGGTGGATGGGCCGCGAGACGCTGTCGATCGACGGCCGGGATGTTCCGGTTCAGATCGCCTGGACGACGACGGCGACGTCACGGCCCACAGGTCTCGACGCGCTGTTCGAACTCGAGCGTTTGGTTTTGCACAAGGGCAAACACAGCGGCGCCGACACGTTGAAGATCATCCCGGACCGGATGCAGGCGCGCGCCGGCACCGCCGACGTGATCGTCGATTTTTCCGACGGGGCGCGGGATCCCAGCTGTTCTGCTCCGCTGTATCTCCGCCCGCTGTTCAACGGAACCGCAGGCGAAAACGCCGCACTTGCCGCCATTCTCGCCGGCGACCTTCCGGTGATCGACATCGTCAACGAGATCGACGGTGCGGTCCTGGATCGCGGCCACCCATCCGGGGAAATCGCGGCCGGCTTGAGCGGCGCGCTCGACACGGTCATGGCGCGAACCCTGACCATGGTGGCCGCAATCCTGTCGGGACGGCCGCGCATTCTGCCGCCGCTGGCCCGCCCCGCCGGAGACGGCATCGGCCGGCGGCCGGCGGCGTATGTTGCGCGCGGCCTCGCCGTATCGATCGCCAAGGAGATCTATCGCCTCTGTTGCTACGCCCCGCATTGGCACGTCGGATGGCGCTTCAATGACGGTGCAGGCGTCTGGCAGACCGGAGATCTGTCGGGACCGGGCTGGAACGTCCTTGCCGATCCCGGCCATCGCTTCTACGCCGATCCCTTTCCCATCACATGGCAGGGAAGAACATTCGTCTTCTTTGAAGATCTCGATCACCGGATCGGAAAGGGAATAATTTCCGCGATCGAGTTCAACGATTCGGGCCCGGTGGGACAAGTCGTGCCCGTGCTGGAGGAGTCCTGGCACCTCTCCTATCCGTTTCTGATCGCGGACGCTGGCGAGTTGTGGATGATCCCGGAGAGTTCGACCCACGGCGACGTCGCCCTCTACAAGTGCGTCCGTTTTCCGGACAAATGGGAACGCCACGCGACGCTGCTTTCGGGCCTTGAACTCGCCGATGTCACGATCACGCGACACAACGGCCTGCATTATCTGTTTGGAGCCTGGCGCGACGGAACGGGCGGGTATTCCGATTCGCTGGCGATCTATTACGCCGAGCACTTGTTGGGGCCCTGGTTGCCCCATGCCAGCAATCCGGTCCTGATCGATCGTGCGAGCACGCGGCCGGCAGGGAATTTCGTCACCATCAATGAAAGATTGTGGCGGCCGGTCCAGGACTGTGCCGACGGCTACGGTGCTGCGCTCGGGCTGGCAGAAATTGTCGAACTGTCGCCGACCACATTCAGGCAGATCGTTCGCCACTCGCTTAGACCGGGGCCCGCATGGCCCGGCAGGAAGTTGCACACCTTGAACCGCTGCGGCCGGCTCGAGGTGATCGACGGATCGCGTGTTCAACCCAAGACCCTTGCCCGCCGATCCTGATGGTTCAGGCCGTGGAGCCAGCAATGGCTCTCCGTCAACGTGCGTGAGGATCATCTCGATCGCCTTGCGATGGGACGCAGCTTCGCGGTCTCGCGGCTGATTTCGCCCGAGCTTTGCTTCGCCTCTCCGCCCTCTTGAGCCAAGAGGGCGCAGGGAAGGCCGGGTGCCGGCTGGCACCCGCGGTCCGCTGCGCGAGGTGGTGCGCAGAGAGAACCGCACAGCAGCATACAGGTGTAGCCAATCACTCGGCCTTCCCTGCGCAGTGGTTGGACGGCTTATGCCGTGCTCTCCCGGGAGCCGAGTTCGTTCTGGCCTCCCTCGCCCTGCGAAAGTCGCCGACACCGCGCCGGTTGACGCCAATGCCGCCTCCGCAAGAGCTTGACCGTAGCAACGACGGCCAGGACCACACGGTTTTGCCGTACGCACGGCCCGCCATTTCGCCGCAGTTTTCCCAGCCCTGTCGACGGAGCCGGAAACTTGCTGGCGAGACGAACTATGTCATTGCGGCATCCAGCTGCGATGGCGCAACACCGGCTTCGATATCCTGAAGCAGTTTCAGCAGTCTGGCGCCTCCCTCCATCAGATCGGCCTGGATCGACTGCTTCACGGCCTCGGGATTTCTCGCGGTCAAACCGTCGAGCACGTTGAGATGCTGATGCCGTCCCGGATAGGTCGGGGTCGCATGCGGATACAACATGTTGAGCAGAGGACCGTTGCGAAGCCAGATCGTCTCGATCATCTCGAGCAGTTCGGGCGCGTCAGCGGCCTTGTAGAGCGTGTGGTGGAATTGCCAGTTCACCTGCACGGCTTCGCGCCAGCGCCTGCCGCGTTCTGCTGCGACCAGCGCCTGATGATATTTCTTGAGATTGGCGATATCAGCCTTGGAGATCCGGGTGGTTGCGCGTTCGGCGGCCAGTCCTTCGAGCAAAATCCGGATACCGCGTAGTTCCTCGTACTGCGCTGCACTCAGGCGGGCGACCTCGATCKAGCGGCTTGCCTGCATGTCAAGCACCCGTGCGCGCACCAGCTGCATCAGCGCTTCCCGGATCGGCGTTTCCGAGACGCCCATCGTTTCGGCGAGCTCGCGGATCTTGAAACGATGGCCGGGACGGAATCGTCCCTCCATCAGGGCAAGCCGCAATTCCCCAAACACGCGGGCCGTCAGGTTGTCGCGGCCGACCAGACCGACAGCATCGTTGGACATCGAGGGGGCCTGCTCTCCAGTCGAAAGGCGACCAATCTCTATGCGTGGTCTGCACGTCTGCCCGCGGTCTTTGCAAGATCAAAAGGCGAGAAAGGCCTTCGCAACTATGATATATCATATATTATGCTGGCGTCGCAACGGCGCGGCCGTCCGACACGAGGGACTTGCCATGGCACCTGATGACACCGCATCCAGGCTCCTTTCGCAGGACGAGGCGTTGCGGGCACGAGCCCTGAAGGTCATTCCCGGCGGCATGTGGGGCCACATGAATGTCGCACGGCTGCCTCCCGGCTATCCGCAGTTTTTTCGCAGCGCGAGCGGCTGCCACCTCCGGGATCTGGCGGGCACGGAATATATCGACCTGATGTGCGGCTATGGACCGATCGTGCTCGGTTACGGTGATCCGGATGTGGAGGCCGCAGCCGCGGCGCAGCGCGCCCGCGGCGACTTGATGACCGGGCCCGCGGAATGCCAGGTCGAGCTCGCGGAGCTCGTGGTCGAGACCATTCCGCACGCCGACTGGGTGCTGTTCGCCAAGAACGGCACCGATGCGACGACGGCCTGCGTGACCATCGCGCGTGCCGGCACGCAGCGGCGCAAGGTGCTGGTGGCGAAGGGCTCCTATCATGGCGCCGCGCCGTGGTGCACGCCCTCGCTGGCCGGCGTCACCGCGGAAGATCGAGCCCACATCCTGCACTTTGACTATAACGACGTTGCGAGCCTGGAGCGCGCCGCCGACGAGGCCGGCCGCGACCTCGCGGCAGTGCTGGTGACTGCGTTCAAGCATGATGTGAGACGCCATCAGGAGGCGCCGACGCCTGCGTTCGCGCAGGCAGTCCGGAGGATCTGCGACGCGGCCGGTGCGGCGCTGATTCTCGACGATGTCAGGGCGGGCTTCCGCCTCCACATCGGCGGCAGCTGGGAGCCCTACGGCGTGCGGCCCGATCTGTGCGCCTGGAGCAAGGCGATCGCCAACGGTCATCCGCTTGCGGCGATCACCGGCGCCGATCGCTTTCGCGACGCCGCCCAACAGGTTTATGTCACCGGCTCCTTCTGGTGCTCGGCGGTGCCGATGGCGGCAGCGGTGGCTACGATCAAGAAACTGCGCGCAACCGGTGCGATCGCAGCAATGGAAGCCATGGGCCGCCGGCTACGCGACGGGCTCGAGGCGCAGGCACAGGCGCACGATGTGCGATTGCGGCAGACCGGACCGGTTCAGATGCCGATGATCATGTTCGAGGACGATCCGGATTTCGTGCTCGGTCATCGTTTCGTGCAAGAGGCGCTGCGGCGGGGCGTCTACATGCATCCCTGGCACAACATGTTTCTGTCCGCGGCACACCGGCCCGACGACATCGATCGTGTCTTAGACGCGACCAACGGTGCCCTCAGGCAGGTCGCCGCTTCAGTCGACCGACGCCAGTCCGCGAAAGCGGTCCAGTGAACGCGGCCGGGACATCCATGCGGGTAAATGACGACTGATACGCGAACTCAACAGGAAGGCAGTTGTAATGACAAGCTTTTCGGCCATGTTTCGTACGATCACCGCGATGGGCCGGTCGATTGCCCTGCTCGGCGTGCTTGCAACCCCGCTCCATGCCGCCGAACCCAACCGCGGCGGCAGCCTCGTCTATGCCTATCTCTCCGGGCCGGGCACGCTAGATCCTCATGTCGCCTCAAGCCTCGTCGAACTCGAAGTAATCCACCACTTGTTCGAGCCGCTGGTTGCGATCGACAATAACTATAACGCCCGGCCCGTTCTCGCTTCGAAGATCGAGACCAATGCCGATGCCACGGTCTTCAGTTTCACGCTGCGCAGGGGTGTGAAATTCCACAATGGCAAGGAGATGACGTCGGCCGACGTGCTGGCGTCGTTCGAACGCTATCGCAGGGTCAGTCCCAACGCCTCCGTGCTCGCCGATGTCGACGGCTTCGAAGCGCTCGATCCCTACGGCTTCGTGATCCGCTTGAAGAAGCCGAACGCCGTGTTCGTCGACGTGCTGAAGTCGCCGGTCTATCCGTTCGAAATTTTGCCGGCCGAGCAGAAGGACAAGGCGGCGCGCGAGATCGACATCGTCGGAACCGGTCCGTTCATGCTTGGCGAGTGGGTGAAGGACAGCCATCTCGTCATCAAGCGTTTCGACGGCTATGTGCCCGACGAGAGCGCGCCCGGGCCCGACGGTCTGGCTGGGCGCCGCACCGCCTATCTCGACCAGGTTCGCTATAATTTTGTGCCCGAGGCGAACGCCCGCGTCGCCGCGTTGCAGACCGGCAACGCCGACGTCATCGGCGACGTTCCCCGCGATCTGGCCAAGCGTTTCGACGGCCAGGCGAACATCACCACGCAGCAGATTTTCCCGTATTGCATGCAGGTGTTCGTGGTGAACACGCAGGCGACGCCGACCACCAATCCGCTGGTTCGCCAGGCGATCGAGGCGGTGGTCAATATCGACGATATCACCGGAGCCATGGGACAGATCTCGCGCCCGGGCCATTCGCTGGTGTACGCGTCGAGCCCTTACTATCAGGGCGATGCGATGAAGCCCTATTACGACCAGCGTAACCCGGCCAAAGCCAAGGAGTTGCTGAAGCAGGCCGGATACAACGGCGAGAAGATCGTGCTCCAGACGAATTCCAACTACCCGAACTTCCGCGACGCCATCCTGGTCCTGTCCGAGCAGATGAAGGACGCCGGCTTCAACGTTGCGGTCGACATCGTCGACTGGACCACCAACGCGAGCAACATGCAGCGCGGCACCGGGGTCTGGAACGTGTCCACCACCGGCTATTGCTCGAATCCGCTGCTCGGCCCGCAGCAATGGAAGGTGATGTTCTACACCTTCCCGCACGTCAAGGACGACCACGTTCTCGACGCTGCCTATGACGCGTTCTACGCCTCGCTCGATCCGCAAAAGCGCATCGCGGCCTGGGCCGATATCGAGAAGCGCGTGCTGGACCAGGCCTACATGATCAAGATCGCCGATATGGGCACGATGCGAAGCTACAACGCCGCCAAGGTCGTGAACTTCATGCCCTATTATATCGTTCATTTCTGGGACGTTTGGCTGAAGTAGCGCCGTCGGCACAACGGCGGCTGGGCAGGAGCAGAAAGCGTCATATCGGGTATCTCATGTTTCGCACGATCAGCGTCCGTCTCATGCAATCCATACCGGTCCTGCTGCTGGTTGCGGTGCTGTCCTTCGTCCTGATGCACCTGCTGCCGGGAGATCCCGCGGTCGTGATCGCCGGAGCCGATGCCACGCCTGCGGCGGTGGAACGGATTCGTCGTGAACTCGGCCTCGACCAGTCGATCTGGCGGCAACTGCTGTCCTGGTTCCTCAACCTGGCACAGGGCAAGTTTGGCAGCTCGCTGGTGCTGAACCAGACCGTACTCTCCGCGGTCGGGGAGCGTTTGCCGGTGACGTTGTCGCTGGCCGCCCTGTCACTCGCCATCACCCTGCCGATTGGTATCGCGCTCGGCATCCTGGCCGCCTATTTCCGTAGCAGCTGGATCGACGCGGGTGTCATGGCGGTTGCCCTGATCGGGGTTTCGGCCCCGAGTTTCTGGATCGCGATCGTGTCGGTCATCTTGTTCAGCGTGAAGCTCGGATGGGTGCCGTCCGCCGGCTATGCTCCGTTGCTAACGGCGGGCCCCGGTGCCTGGTTCGCTTCGCTGATCCAGCCCGCCATGGTGCTCAGCCTGTTTCAGATTGGCTTCCTGGCGCGCATGACGCGCTCGGCGATGCTCGATGTGCTTGACCAGGATTTCATCCGGACGGCGCGCGCCAAAGGCGTCAGCGAGTGGCGAACCGTCGGCAAGCACGGCTTCCGCAATGCTCTGGTCGCCGTCGTGACGGTCAGCGGCATCATCCTGAGTCTCCTGATCGGAGGTTCAGTCGTCGTAGAGCAGGTGTTTGCGTTGCCGGGTATCGGCCGGCTCGTGGTGCAGGGGATCATGGCCCGCGACTACCCGCTGATCCAGGGCACCATGCTGTTGTTCGGCTTCGCTTTCGTGCTGATCAACGTTGCCGTGGATATCATCTATACCCTGGTCGATCCACGGGTGCGCTATGACTGACGTCGGGCTGGCTGCGCCGTCGACACAGATACTGGCGGAGCGCCGGCGATTTCCCGTCCTGCGCAAGCTCGCCGCGCACCGGTCGTTCAAGATCGGACTGGTGCTTGTGACCGTCCTGACGCTTTGCGCGATCATCGGGCCGATGCTGACCGGCACCGATCCGACGGCGATGAGCATTCGTTACCGATTCAAGCCGCCATCGGCACGCTTCCCGTTCGGCAGCGATCAATACGGGCGGGACATCCTCACGCGTGTGCTCTATGGCGGCCGCCTGTCACTGTCGATCGGGTTTTCGGTGGCCCTGCTCTCAGGCGTGTTCGGCGCCATGATCGGCATCCTGGCGGGATATTTTCGCGCGCTCGATCCGTACGTCATGCGATCGATGGACGCGCTGATGGCGTTCCCCGCGATCCTGCTGGCCATCGGTATCGGCGCGGCACTCGGCGCACAGGCCAGCAGTATCGTGGTGGCGCTCGCAGTTGCTTATGTGCCGCGGACGGCGCGGATCGTGCGTGCCTCCGTGCTGGTCATTCGCGAGATGGAGTATCTGCAGGCCGCGCGGGTCAGCGGTGCCGGCGACGTGCACATCATCGTCAAGCACGTGCTGCCAAATTGTCTCGGACCCCTGATCGTCCAGCTGACCTTCATCTTCGCCTACGCCATTCTCGCGGAAGCGACGCTCAGCTTCCTCGGCATCGGCCCGCCGCCGCCGGCCCCGAGCTGGGGCAACATCATCGCGGAGGGACGCGACTACTCGGTCGAGGCGTGGTGGGTGATGCTGTTTCCCGGCCTCGCGGTCAGCCTCGCCGCGCTCGGCATGAATCTGCTCGGCGACGGGTTGCGCGACGTGCTCGATCCACGCTTGAAGATCGAGACCTGAATGGCGCAGCAAACCCTTCTGAGTGTCGAGAACCTGACGGTCCAGTTCCGCGGCGACACTGGCTGGGTGAACGCCGTCGAAGGCGTGGACTTTGCCGTTCGCGCCGGCGAATGCCTCGGCATCGTCGGTGAATCCGGCAGCGGCAAGAGCGTCAGCGCCCTTTCGATTCTCAAGCTGCATGGCCGTGCCAACACACGTTACGCATCGGGGACGATCCGCTACGGCGGACATGATCTGCTGACTGTTCCGCAACGCCGGCTGCGCCAGATTCGCGGCAGGGAGATCGCGATGATCTTCCAGGATCCGATGTCCTCGCTCAATCCGGTCTTGAGCATCGCCGACCAGATCATGGAGCCGTTGCGCCAGCATCAGGGGCTCTCGGCGCGGGCCGCCCGTCGTCAGGCCGTCGAGCTGCTGGAGATGGTGCGGATTTCCGACGCCTCGCGCCGCATCGACGATTACCCCCATCGGCTTTCCGGCGGCATGCGCCAGCGCGTCATGATCGCCATCGCAGTGGCATGCCGCCCCAAGCTCCTGATCGCAGACGAGCCGACCACCGCCCTCGACGTCACCATTCAATCCCAGATCCTCGAATTGCTGCGCGAGTTGCAGCGTGAAATCGGCATGTCGGTGATTTTGATCACCCATGATCTCGGCGTGGTCGCGGAGTTCGCGCAGCGTGTCGTTGTCATGTATGCCGGGCGGGTTGTGGAATCCGCCGCCGTCCCTGCCCTGTTCGAACGGCCGGTGCATCCTTACACCGAAGGGCTGATCCGCGCCGTGCCCGATCCCGACGCGGACGTACACCGGCTCGCGACCATTCCCGGGAACATTCCGGATCCGTCGACGTCGATCGCGGGATGCCGGTTCAATCCGCGCTGCCGCGAGGCGATCAAGTCCTGCCTGACTGAGCCGCCCGCGTTGGTCGACGCCGGGGCGGGCCATTTCGCGCGTTGTCCGCCGCGCATCGCCACGGGAACAGCCACATGAGTGGAGCGCCCATCGTCGTCGTGCGCGAGTTGTTGAAGACCTTTGCGGCGCGGGGCGCGTCGTTGCGCGCCGTCGATGGTGTCAGTTTCGATGTTGGGCAAGGCGAGACGCTGGGCCTTGTCGGGGAGTCAGGCTCGGGGAAATCCACCACGGGACGTATCCTGGTCGGTCTCGAAGCCGCGACAAGCGGATCGATCAAGCTGTTCGACCAGGAGGTTTCTCCGGCGAGCGGCAAGGCTGCGCTCAGGGCGGTGCGGCGACGGCTGCAATTCGTGTTTCAAGACCCGCAGAATTCGCTCAATCCCCGCATGCGCGCGCAGGACGCGATCGCAGAGCCGCTCGACGTCGCGGGCGGCCTGTCGCGCGCCGCCCGCAACGATCGCGTCCGCGAACTGCTGGAGATGGTCGGTTTGCCGCGTTCGTGTGGTGACCGTTTCCCCCACGAATTCTCCGGCGGCCAACGTCAACGCATCGGCATTGCGCGGGCGTTGGCGCTGAAGCCGGAATTCATCGTCTGCGACGAACCGGTATCGTCGCTCGACGTGTCGATGCAGGCGCAAATCGTCAACCTGCTGCTCGACCTCCAGGAGCGGCTCGGCCTCAGCTATCTCTTCATCGCCCATGATCTCGCGGTGGTCCGCAGCATTTCAGCACGGGTGGCGGTGATGTATGCCGGCAGCATCGTCGAGATCGCGCCCAGGCACGAACTGTATACCGCTCCCCGGCATCCCTACACGCAAGCGCTGCTTGCGGCGATCCCTCGCGTCAAGCCGAACAAGGCCCGCGCCGCGGTCGTGACCGGCGAATTGCCGAGCCAGATCGACACAGTGCCGGGCTGCACGTTTCATCCGCGTTGTCCGTTCGCGTTCGAACGTTGTCGAGCCGAGAAGCCGAAGCTGCGGGAGATCGCGCCAAGCCATCTTGCCGCCTGCCACCTTCACGACGTCCCCGCCTGACGGCTGTTGCCGCCGCTTTGCCGATTGATGGAGTTCCGAGATGTCTGATCGCGATCTTCTCTTTATGCCCGCCACGACCGCCGCAAGGCTGATCCGTAAACGCGCTTTGTCTCCGGTGGAGTATGTCGACGCCGTGCTGGGCGCGATCGAGCGGACGCAACCGACGCTCAATGCCTACGCGACGGTGACCGCAGACGCGGCGCGGGCGCAGGCGCGGGTTGCAGAGCAGGCCGTCATGGCCGGCGAACAGCTCGGGCCGCTTCATGGCGTACCCGTCAACATCAAGGATCTCTTTGCCACCAAGGGCGTTCGTACTGCGCACGGATCGGCGGTCTTGGCCGACAACGTTCCCTCGCAGGACGACATCCTGGTGACTCGCCTGAAGAATGCGGGTGCGATCATGGTAGGTAAATCGACCACACCTGAATTCGGTCACAAGGGCCACACCGACGGACCCAGCTTCGGGATCACGCGCAATCCCTGGAATCCCGCCCGCACCGCGGGCGGATCGAGCGGTGGCGCGGCCGTCGCGGTGGCGGCCGGACTTGGGCCACTGGGTCTCGGCACGGACGGCGCGGGATCGATCCGCATTCCCGCCGGCGCCTGCGGCGTGGTCGGACTGAAGCCGACCACGGGCGCGGTGCCCTATGAGCAGACCTCGGATTCGTTCTTCAATTATGCCGCAGCCGGCCCGTTGACGCGCACCGTTGCCGATGCCGCATTGATGATGGACAGCCTTGTGGGCCCGTCGACGCTCGATCCGTGGTCGCTCGGCGCGCCCGGCAACGGGACGCTGATGCCTGGCCTGATCTCGGAGGATTTGTCGGGATTGCGGATCGGATACCTGTCCGCCATGAGCGACTGTAGTGCGGACGTTGCGGCAAACGCCAAGGCGTCGCTCGCAGCCCTTGCGGAGCTTGGCGCCGAGGTGGAGGAGGCCGGCGTTGGAATGGACTGGATCGCGGGCCCTGCCCGGCTCATGTACCTCGCTAATCTGAACGTCTATTTCGGTCACCATCTTGAAAAATGGCGCGACCGGATGGACCCGGTCCTGGTGGAATGGATCGCGGCGGGTAGCAAGGCCACTCTGGTCGATTTTCGCAAGGCGCAGGTCGCGCGCTCACGGTTGTATCGCGGTGTGCAGAAGCTCCTGGAAAGCTACGACTTTCTCGTGACGCCCACCTTGCCCACCACCGCAATTCCGGCCGAGGCCGGCAAGACCGTCGATGCTTTGTTCAATCGCGGCTGGAACGCCTTCGTCTATCCGTTCAACCAGAGCGGCAATCCGGCGCTATCGGTGCCAAATGGCTTCGGAGCCGATGGATTACCGACCGGCCTGCAGATCGTCGGCCGCTGGTGGAAAGACAATGATGTTCTGCGTCTCGGTGCCATCCTGGAGCGGATTCGTCCCTGGGCCGATCGTCGGCCGTCCGCGTGAAGATGGATCGAACGCGAAGCCTTGGTGTACAAGCCTGACAAAACCGGGAGAAGAGCGTGACAAGCGCTGCCAATGACAGACCTTCATGCCTGCCTCAGACCAAAGGCGCGGTCGTGCTGCGCGGCCTTGAGAACAACGTCGACGTCCATCGCGACGCCTGGGGCATCCCGCACGTCCGCGCACGCGGAACGGCTGACGCCTTCTTTGCGCAAGGCTATGTCCACGCCCAGGACCGGCTCTGGCAGATGGACGCCGCGCGCCGGCGGATGCTGGGCCGCTGGGCTGAATGGGAGGGCAGCGCGGGTGTCGCGGCGGATACGCTGGCGCGGCGGCTCGATGTCGCGGGCGCGTCGCAGCGCGACTTCGCCGGTTTGTCGGGCGAAGCGCGGGCGATGCTCGAAGCCTATGCGAGCGGCGTCAACGCCTTCCTGGCGCAGGGTGCGCCCTTGCCTTTCGAGTATGGCCTCGTCGGGAGCGATGTCGAACGCTGGGAGCCGTGGCACTGTATCCTCGTGATGCGGCAGCGCGCTGATCTGATGGGCTCGGTCTGGTTCAAGTTGTGGCGCGCGGCAGCCATGCGCAGAA
>NZ_JBFULT010000095.1:0-16455 GCF_054049755.1 Bradyrhizobium sp. P5_C11_2 | reverse complement strand
GGTTCTGCCCTGAGTGCACGGACGTTTCGCCGCGCATCGAACGTCACGAACGGATAATCGTCCGTATTGCGCGGACCTTCGCCGGCGAAGGCGGAGAGCGCGTGCGGGCCGCCGAGATACTGGCCGAGCAGATCGATCGGTGTCTCGAAACCAAGCGGGCGCACAACGTGCCTGATCGCGGGATCGCGGAGCCGCGCGGCGAGCGCCTCCGTATCGAGACGGCCGCCATCCCTCGTTCCAATCAGCGCAAGCATCGGTGTGCGGACGCTGTAGTGATTGAGCCAGGCCGAGCCGTCGGGATAGACGTCGAGAAAGCCGCGGATAATGGTGCGCAGCGAGGGCAGATCGAGCTGATACAGCGGCAGCCATTGGCAAAAGATCCCTCCGGGCGCCAGCCTGCGTTTCACGGCTCCGAAATGTTCCATGGTGTAGAGCGCGCCGCTGCCGTCCAGCGCGGGATGAAACAGGTCGGCAATGATCACGTCATGCTGGCCGGTATCCGCCGCGACGTAACGGCGGGCATCCGCCACGGTCACCCGCGGCGCGGAAGCCGGCGGCGGATTGACGAACCAGGGCAGCAGGTCCACCACTTCCCGGGAGAGTTCGACGCCGCGCGCGCTGACACCAGGCATCTGCGCGCCGCCGACCAGGGTGGCGCCCGTACCGATGCCCAGGAACAAGGCCCGGTGCGGGGCCTCGTGAAGCAACAGCGGCAGCATCGCCTGCCTGTAGTCGGATCGCGTTGAACTCGTCCCGCCCATGCGGAAATGCCCGTTCACCTCGAGGTAGCGCGTACCTGCGGCATCGTCGACGACGCTGGCCGTCGCCATCGGCCCTTCACGGACCGCAAGCAGCGCTCCACCCGGCGGCACGCGCGTCAATGATGGCGGAGGATTGAGCCAGAGGACGAGCGCGAAGACCAGCGGTGCGGCGGACCACAGCAATGCCGGTCGGCCGGGCGGCAGCAGCAGCAAATAGCCCAGCGCGACGGGAAGCAGCGCCATCCATGCGCCAAAGGCCGGAATCAGGAATTGCGCCGCCACGAGCGGCGCGATGCAGGCGCCAAGACTGTTGATGCCGACCGCCGCTCCGACGGAGCCACGCTGATCGCTCACCCGTTGCGCCAGCAGGCCGAACAGTGCGCCCATCGCCGTCGCGGGTATCAGGAAGAGCGATATCGCCACGGCCAGTTCGCCGTATACGTCCGCAGGCGATGCGATCTCGGCCAGGCGGCCGGCATAGGGCGCAAGCGCCGCAGTCGTGATGCAGGCGAACGCCGTTGCGGCGAGCAGTCCGCGGAGATTTGCATCATTCGCATCTCGCCCGGTCCGCTGCCAGAGCAGGCTCCCCGCGGCGGTGCCGAGCAGGTACGCGGCCAGCAAGCCAGCGAAAGTGTAGACCGTGTCCTCCATCACCTGCGCGGCGAGCCGGACCACGAGGACCTCGAATGCGATTCCGAACAGTCCCGTGGCAAACAGGGTGATCGTGAGCCGCAAGTCTCGAATTCGTTCCGGCCGCTGGTTTTCGGCATCGGCTTGGCCCGCCCTCGATCCGAGCGCGAGCGCGGCCAGGGCGCAGAACGCGTTGACGCCGGCGAGGCAGAGCAGCGTTCCCGAAAATCCCAGCGCCGGGATCAGCAGGAATGTGGAGGCGAGCGTTCCGGCCAGGGCCCCGGCCGTGTTCGCCCCATACACGCCTGCCGTGACGCGGGCCTCGCAGCGCGCTTCGCGCGTCATCCGTTCCAGGGCGGTCAGGGTCCCGCCCATGGCCATCGTTGCGGGGAGCAACGCCAGCGTTGGCAGCGCCAGGCTGCCGGCCCAGAGCAGGACGGGAGACGGTTCGGTGCCGAGCAGAGGTGACAGGGCCCGGCCGGCTGCGGGGAGGAGCCAGACGCTGATCAGGCCCCAAACAGCGATGACGGCTTCAACGATCGCATAGACGCGCCATGGCGATCTCGAGCGGCGGATCAGCCGATCAAGCGCGAACGCGCCCAGGGCCAGGCCGCCGAAAAATCCGGCAATGACGCCAAGCACCGCCATCATCTCGGTGCCCAGCGCAAGGCTCAATTGGCGCGTCCACACGATCTCGTAGCCCAGGCCCGCAAAGCCCGACGCCGTCACGATCGGGATCAGCGCCCAGCCGTGGCTTGCAGCCTGACGAGCACGCACTGATGCAGCCTCGTCCTGCACCACGTACCCGAACCGCTCTGCCGAAGCGACCGCGGTGCTGTCCGGCTCAGATTGCATTCCCCCTCACTCCTGTTTCGAACGCGACCGGCTGGGCGGTCGGAGCCGGGGTCTTGGGTCGGCCGAACTCGTGCTCTCAGTCAATCAAAGCATCCGCGCTGTGTCAGATTTTTATAGTATTTGTGACGGCCGGTCGGTGCCGGTTGCTTTGAAAGCCGGTCGGCGTGGCCCCGCGAGTCTGATGCGATCAGAATCTCGCCGCCACCGTCAGCCGCACCGCCAGCGGCTCGGCCGGATGGACGTGGCGATCAGCGACGCCGTCGATGGGCTCTCCGGGCAATCGCGACAGATAATAATACTCGATCTGGTTGGTCTGGGCGTTGAAGAGGTTGAGCACGTCGAGTTGCACCCGCAGGCCATTGTCGAACTTGTAGCCGGCGCGCGCATTGAAGATCAGCGACGACCGCGAACGGACACTGTCGTCCTCGATGAGAGGACGCGGACCGAAATAGCGCGCCTTCAGCGCACCGAACCAGCCGGTGTCGCCGCCGAGCGTGATCGCGCTGCTGGCCACCCACGCCGGTGCGCCGGGGATATAGGCCCCGGCGGGGTCGAAATCGGTGAAGCGGGCGTGGGTCTGGGCCACGTCGAGATCGACCGTCATCCACGGCAACGGCTTGTACTGGTTCGTCCACTCGATGCCGACGCGGCGGCTCGGCCGGCTCGGCTCCGTTGTGCCGGCGTCCCCGACGAACAACAGCTCCGAGTCGAAGTCGAGCACGAATACTGCCAGCGAGCTGGTGAGACCCTCGATCACCCTTGTGCGAATGCCGAGTTCGGCGCCGCGAGAACGCACGAGCAGCGGCACGCGGTCGAGCGGGGTTACCTTGTCGTTGGGATCGACGGAGATGGTCGCGCCGCGGATGTCGTTGCTGTGCAGGCCGTAGCCGGCATTGCCGTAGAACTCGGTCTTGTACCAGGGGCCGAGCACGAGACCGGCCTTCGGGCTCGCCATCGACGCCTGCGCGTTGCCCGAATTCTCCGGCGTATCGCTGAGGACGTGTCCGGCGAAAAAATCCTCGCGGATGCCGACCGTGGTGCGCAGCCAGTCGGTCCAGCGCGTGGTCGTGTCGGTCCAGAGGCCGACATTGCCCTCCTGCACGCGGTCGTCGCGCACGGTCGAGAGCCATGAGCGCTGCTCGGTCTTGAACAAGCCGACATGGATATCGTCATAGCGGCTCTGCACGCCGACGCGGGTCTGCGATTCGAGGCCGGCGAAGCGCCAGTCGAACGCATGCCGCGCATCGAAGCCGCCGAGAGTACGACCGTCGAGCTGGCTGAACTGGTCGCCATTGACGGGGTTGTCGAGAAAGTAGGTAAAATTGTTGAACAGCCGCAGGTCGGAGCGCACGATATAGGCGCTGACACTGGTCTGTCCGTACTCGCTCGACTGCGCCCAGTTACCGGACAGGCTGAATCGGCTGGAGGTGCCGCCATCGGTCGGATCGAGCGTTCCGAGACGGTTGATCAGGCCCTGGTCGATCGCGCGTTGCGGAACCTGGTCGGTCGAATTCCAGCCGTTGGAATAGGCCATCGCCGTCAGCGTCAACCCGTCGGTAGCAGTGCCCTGGCTGTAGCGCAGGACGCCGTTGAGCTTGCGGACATCGTCCGGCACGTCCCACGGTCCGTCATACTTGTTCGCTTCGATCGCCGCCAGCAGCGTGCCGGCACCCACCGCGGTCGATCCCGCTGCCAGTGCGCGGCGATAGCCGAAACTGCCGAAGGTCATCTCCGCGATGTTGTTCGGCAGCTTGTTGACGTAGTCGATCGCCACGGCGCCGGCGGATGCGAAGTCGCCCTGGTCGGCGAAATACGGTCCCTTGCGGACGTTGACCGACTGGATCAGCTCGGGGATCAGGAAATTGATGTCGGCGTAGCCTTGCCCATGCCCATGCGTCGGCATGTTGACGGGCATGCCGTCGACGCTGATCGCAAGATCGGTGCCGTGATCCAGATTGAAGCCGCGCAGAAAGTACTGGTTGGCTTTGCCCTCGCCGGAGTGCTGGGTGACGATCAGGCCCGGCACCACTTCCAGTGCCTCGCCGGGCCGCGAGAACGGCACCGCGTTGACCTCGCGGCCGCTGATGCGGATCGCGCTGGCGGCGGTGGGCTGCAAGGTGGACGAGCCGACCGACGCCGCACCGGCCGCGGCGCCGCCCTCGGCCGTGTTGTCGGTGCGAGCGGCGGGCTGATTGCGCGGATCCCCGCCTTTCGGCGGTCGTTTGCGGGCGAGCCGTTTGGGATGCTGATGGTCTGGCGCCGCAACGGTGACCGGCGGAAGCTCGGCGGGCGCGCCGGCACTGCGCTCGTGGGCCGCGGCCGGAAGCGCGCACAGCGCGGACGATGCAGCGGCGGAAAACATCCGCAACAAGGCCCCACGCACTTCCACGCCTCCGCACGACAACCAGTTCAGCAAGGTCAGATCATAGCGGGTGAGTATGACGATGCAGCAACAAGATCATACTGGCCCCAGACGGCCATGTGAAGCAGCGGAATGCCGGGATCGCAACAGGCCGTGGAAACATCAAGGAGGTGACCGGCGCTTCGCACAGGTGTCACATCGGCAACCGATAAGCTTGCTCCCCTCGGCGAGCTCTGCCTGGCAAGCCCCCGCTTGTCTTGCGTACCCAGGCCGCCAGCTTTCTTGACTGAGAATCTTGCGCGTTGCTGTCGACTGGCCAATGACGAGGAACATGAGAGGGCATAGGGCGGCGCGGCGGATAACCGTGCGGCTCGCGCTTGTGCTGGCGCCTTTGCTCGGTGTTTCCGGCTCACCCTCGGCGCTGCCGGCGGATTTTTCGGATGTCGACGTGCCAGGCCTCGTCGGGCCGGAGTCCGGCCGCCCACTCTGGGATTCACCCGCGACGTCGGCACCGGCAGTCAACCCTGCCGCGCTATCGCAGCCTCCCATCAGGCGCGACGCGATGAGGGGCAATCCGCTCTGGGCAGTCCCGTTCGCGACCCTGTCGGACACGCGCGAGCGACCGATCTTTTCGGCATCGCGCCGGCCGCCGCCGGCCGCCGTTTCGGTAGCTGCGCCGGAGGCGGCGTCACCGCCGCCAAGCCCGCCGCAAGTTGAGCTGCAGCTTTCGCTGGTCGGAACCGTTAGCGGCGGCGACCAGAGTATTGGGATATTTGTCGACCCGGCAAGCAAGGCCACGCTGCGTCTGAAGGTCGGCCAGGATTATCAAGGCTGGAGGCTTCGTTCGGTGGATGGCCGCGAGGTGACAATGGCGCGCGGCGACGTCAGCGAGACGTTGAAACTCCCAAAGCAAGGCGAGGGCGCGCCCCCAATCGGGCAAAYGGTTGTGGAAAGCGCGGTGAGACATGGAAGCTCGCACACGCCGCAATATGACTAACTGGCCCGGCGTTCGTGCAATGAATGCCTTTGTCGGTCGGATAAGCCCAAAGGTGCGACCACGGGTGCGACCGGAAAGTCATTGATTGTTCTGAACCCGTGGCTGCCTCTTAATCGGCGGGTCCCAGGTTCAAGGTCTTCGTGCTCGCCTTCATGTTGGGAAAAGCGCATTCCTCGGTCGCGACAGGCCCAAATGGTCGCGCAGTGTCGTTCCCTGATAGTCGGTGCGGAACAGGCCTCGCTCCTGAAGTATCGGCACCACGAGCTGGACGAAATCCTCGAAACCTTCGTGGAAATACGGCGGCATCACGTTGAAGCCGTCGGCGGCGTAGTCGTCGAACCATTGCTGGAGCGTATCGGCGATGCGCTCGGCCGAGCCGCACAGCACCCAATGGCCACGTGCGGCGGCGGTGAGATTGTAGAGATCGCGCAACGTCATGTTCTCGCGCCGCGCCTTGGCGAGCATGACGCTGGCGAAGCTGTGATAGCTGTCGGACGGCTCGAGATCGGGAACCGGTCCATCCAGGTCGTAGGCCGACATGTCCCGGCCGAAGCGATCGGAAAGAATGGCGATTGCGTTGCTGCCGCTGACGAAGCTCTGTAGCACATTGAGCTTTTCGAACGCTTCCTTGTCGGTGCGGCCGACGATGGGCATCACGCCCGGCAACACGGTGACGTCCTCCGGCTTGCGGCCAAACGCCGGCAGGCGGTCCTTCAGTGACGCATACCCGGCCTTGGCCTCGCCGATGTCCTGCACCACCGAGAATACGATATCCGCGGTGCGCGCGGCGAGCGCCTGTCCTGCCTCGGAGCCGCCGGCCTGGAGCACGACCGGATGACCCTGCGGACTGCGGCCGATGTTGAGCGGGCCCTTGACCTTGAAAAATGTGCCGTCGTGATCAATCGATCGCAGCCTGGCGGGATCGATGTAGAGCCCGCTGGCGCGGTCGGCGACGATCGCGTCGTCGGCCCAGCCGTCCCACAGCCCGCTGACGACATCGAGGAATTCGCCTGCCATCTCGTAGCGGCGGGCGTGGTCGGGATGGGTGGTGCCGAAATTGGCGGCGGTTGCCGGATTTGCCGTCGTCACCGCATTCCACGCGGCGCGGCCGTTGCTGATATGATCGAGCGAGGCGAACACGCGCGCGACCGTGAACGGATCGCTGTAGGTGGTGGAAACGGTGGCGCCCAACCCGATATGGCTGGTCGACGTCGAGAGCGCAGCCAGCATCGTCAGCGGTTCCAGCCGCAGCGTGTAGGAGGGATGCGCGCTTGCATCGGCGTAGAGATTGTCGCCCATGAAGATCAGGTCGAACTTGCCGCGCTCGGCGGTGCGGCCGATCTCCTGGATCGCGGCGAAATCCTGGAAGCTGTCGACCGCGCCGGGATAGCGCCAGCCGGCGACGTGGCTGCCGGTGCCCAGGATGAACAGCCCGAGATGCATTTGCCGTTTCATGGCGTTAACTCCAGAACAGGATTCTGCGTTCGAGGAAGCCGATCAGCCCGAAGAAGGCGAGGCTCGCCGCCGATGCCACGAAGATCGCCGACCAGACCTGCACGAAATCGATCTGCAGCACGGCCTGGTAGATCACCCAGCCGAGGCCGCCCTCGGCGCCGAGCATCTCGGTGACGATCGCGACGATGACGCTGCGGACGGTCGAGACGCGCATGCCGGCGAGCAGCAGCGGCAGCGCGGTCGGCAGCCTCAGCCGCCACAGGATGCCGAGGCGGCCGGCACCGAAGCTGCGCATCAGGTCGATGGCGCGGCGATCGACGCGATCGAGCCCCGCCAGCGTCGACAGCAGCACGGTGAAGCTCACCGCCATCGCCACCATCACGACCTTCGAGCTGATGCCGATCCCGAACCAGAGCAGGATCAGCGGGGAATAGCCGACCACGGGCACCGAGTTGATCGCGGTGGCGAGCGGCAGGATGACCGCGCGGAGCGCTGGCAGCATCGCGATCGCAACCGCGAGGCCAATGCCGATCAGACAGCCGAGCCCATAGCCGACCAGCGCCTCGAGCAGGGTGTAGCCGGCGGCATCCGCGAGCGGCGCGCGCTTCGACCAGACGCCGGCCAGGATGTCGCTGACGGCAGGGAGGATATAGGCCGGAAGATGCAGTCCGCGTGCCGCGCCTTCCCAGCATGCGACCATGATGACGGCGCCGAGGATGCCGCGCTGCACGGCGAGCGAGGAGGACGTCAGCGCGCCGTTCATTGCTCGGCGCTCCAGAACACCAGGCGCCGCTCGATCGCGGCGACGACTGCATAGAAGCCGGTGCCGAGCAGGGCGGCTGCGAGCAGCGCGCCCCAGATCGCCACCACGTTCTCGGTGAACATGGCTTGCAGCAGCAAGACGCCGAGGCCGGTGGTGTCGCCGAACCACTCGCCGACGATCGCGCCGACCAGGCTCAGGGACGCGGCGAGCCGCAGCGCCACGAAGATCTGCGGCAGCGCGGTCGGAAGCTGCAGGCGCATGAGGAGCTGGCGATTGGAGGCGCCAAAGCTGCGCATCAGCGCCACCTGCCTGGGATCGACGGTCTCGAGGCCGAGCAACGTGTTGACGGTGACCGGAAAGAACGTGAGGTAGAACGCGATCACTGCCTTGGCGAGCAGCGTGTTGCCGAACCACAGCACCACCAGCGCGCCGAACGCGATCACGGGAATGGTCTGCGACACCACGAAGATCGGAAAGATCATCTCGCGCAGCGCGCGTGCCCGGAAGAACGCGATGCCGGCGAGCACGCCGAACGCGCCGCCGGCGGCAAAGCCGATCAGCGTTTCGGCGAGCGTGCGCAGGAAGCCGTCGATATAGGGGCGCGGCGTCGCCGCCATCGTCATCAGGATCGTGCTCAGCCGCGGCAGATAATAGGGCCGGATGCCGAACAGCAGCACTGCGCCTTCCCAGACGACTGCCGCGACCGCGAGACCGAGCAGGAGCCGGATCAGCTTGCGCAGCCAATCCGGTATCGTGATCGACCGCGCACTCGCGCGGCCGTCACCAAGCGATGTCGCCGCAGGGCTGCTCACGGCAGCCGGTCCGCCGCAGGGATGCTCTGGATGAAGCTGGCGTCATAGGCGGCGGCAAGATCGAGCGGCTTGGAGATCACGCCGTACTTGAGGAAGAAGTCGTGGGCGGTCTTGACCGCATCGGCGTCGATCCAGAACATCCCGTTCTTCGCGGCCGCGCCTGCGGTCATCAGACGCTTCACTTCGGTGAGCATGAACTCCTGCTGCGCGCGGTCGAGCGTCGGGGCTACCGCCATCACGGTATCGACGGCACCCTTGGGATCAGAGAAGGCGTCCTTCCAGCCTTTCAGCGACGCGCGCAGGAACGCCTTGACAAGCTCCGGCTTCTCCTTCGCCGTCGTCTCCGAGACTATCAGTGTGTCGCGCGGGAAGGTGATGCCGTAATCCTCGGCGACGAAGGTCTTCAGGCTGTCCTTCGGCATCCGCGACTGGATCGTGTAGAACTCGTTATAATAGGTCGCGGTGATCACATCGACATTGCCGTCGACGAACGGCGTCACCGACACCTGCTGCGGCTGGATCTTGAGTTCGTCGGCCTTGATGCCTTCCTTGGCCAGCATGCCGTTCAGCACGTGGTTGGCGCCGGTGAACCAGGTGGTGACGGTCTTGCCCTTGAAGTCCTGGAGCGTCTTGACCGGTCCGTCCTTGCGGGTGACGAAGATGAACGGCGTGATCTGGTGCGACACGCCGATGCAGACGATTGGAAGTCCCTTGTCGCGGGCCGCGAACACGCTGWCGGTGCCGCCCGACAGGCCGAACGTGTCGGCGCCGGTTGCAACCAGATTTTCCGTCAGCAGGTTGGGGCCGCCGGGATTGATGGTGAGATCGATTCCTTCCGCCTTGTAGTAGCCCTTGGCGGCCGCGACATAGAAGCCCGCGAACTGCGCCTGTGGCAGCCATTTCAGGCGCAGGCTCGCCTTCTGCGGCTCGGCCGCGGGCGCCGCCGCGACAAGCGAGCCGGTTGCCAGTGCGATGGCGGAGAGGACGGAGAAGGCGTGGCGTCGGCTCAACATGGTCATACTCCAGACGGTGAAAATCAATCGCGATAAGATGGATCGGTGCGGTCGAGCTGGCGCATCAGAGCGGGCCATTCGCGTTCGCCGGGAACGAGGATGTCGCCCTGCAACTCCCAGAACTGCCGCGCGGCCTTCTCGCAGACCTCGTGCGGCGGGATCACGAGCCTGGCGCCTGCCGCGGCGGCGGCCTGCATCTGCAGCTGGATGCGGGCGGCACGCTCGAAATAATACAGCAGCATGAAGGCCTCGCCCGCGGTCCGGCCGACGGTCAGGATGCCGTGGTTGCGCATCAGCATGACCTTGTGCGGGCCGAGATCGCGCACCAGCCGCGCCTGCTCGTCGAGATCGATGGCGACGCCCTCGTAGTCGTGGAACGCCTGCCGTTCGTAGAAGCGCATCGCGAACTGGCTGAGCGGCAGCAGGCCCTTTTCCTGGCCGGAGACGGCGACGCTGGCGTCGGAATGCGTGTGCAGCACGCAGGCGGCGTCATGGCTCGACTGGTGGATCGCCGCATGGATGACGAACGCCGCGACATTGACGCTGTGCGGCGTATCGTCGAGCGTCTCGCCCTTGGTGTTGATCTTCACCAGGCTCGAGGCGGTGATCTCGTCGAACAGCAGGCCGTAGGGATTGATCAGGAACTGGTCGTCATGGCCGGGAACGCGCAGCGAGATGTGATTGTAGATCAGATCGTCCATGCCGAGCTTCGCCACCATGCGGTAGCAGGCGGCAAGCCTGACCCGCGCCTCCCATTCGGCCGGATCGAACCGCCGCGCGGCGGCCGGGAGCACCGGGCTCGCTGACGAGGGATTCACGTCGCCTTCTCCTGTGCGATTGTGGACTGGAACGATTTCATGCTCTCCTCCTCGATCGCGTCGAGCAGCGTGCGCTTGAGGCGGATGAATTCGGGAGCGGTGACGATATCGGGCCGGCGCGGCCGCGGCAGATCGACGAGCTGCTCGAGCTTCACGGAGCCGGGGCGGGCGGTCATGACCAGCACGCGGTCGCCGAGGAAGATCGCCTCGTCGACGTCATGGGTGATGAACAGAATGGTGCGCCGGTACTTTTGCCAGACGTCGAGCAGCCAGCGCTGCATCATCGCCCGCGTCAGCGCATCGAGCGCGCCGAACGGCTCGTCGAGCAGCATCAAGTCGCGTTCGAACAGGAAGGTGCGCATCAAGGCCACGCGCTGACGCATGCCGCCGGACAATTGATGGGGATATTGCTTCTCGAAACCGGCGAGGCCGAACTCGGGCAGCATCTTGAGCGCCTTGGCGCGCGCCTCCGCCCGCGGCACGCCTTCGACCTCGAGCGCGAGGATGGCGTTGTCGATCACGTTGCGCCAGGGAAACAGCAGGTCGCGCTGCGGCATGAAGGAGACGCGGCCGAGCAGGTCGGCGGCATGGCAGCTCCTGCCCTCGAAGCGCAGGATGCCGCCGGCATCGGGCTCTTCCAGTCCTGCGACGATATTAAAGAGCGTGCTCTTGCCGCAGCCACTCGGACCGACCACCGTGACGAACTCGCCGGGGGCGATGCTGGCGGTCAGGCCCGCCAACGCGGTCACGGCACCGTAGGTCTTGCTCACCGCGCCCAGCTCGAGCAGCGGCGCGGGCTTTTGCGCCCCGTTCGGCGAGGCCCCATCGGGCATGGCTTGGGTCTGGGCTTGGGTCTGGCGCGCGGCCGGCACTGGATTGGCTGCCTTGTATAATGATGGCCGCCTTGCGCATACGAAGGCCGCCGGTCCTGAAATCTCTTAGCAACTCGTGTGCCAGCGGCAGTTTCGGCGGAATAGGCATGAAATTTGCCGGACTTCGCTGTCTAATGCGGATGAGTCGCCGGCTTCCCGGCGCGAAATCAGGTCGGTTCGGTGGAGTTTGGCCTGAATTTGTATACGTGAATCGAATATTGAGGAACAAGATGACGGGCCTTGGTGCACAAAGCGGAGGCGGTCGTGCCAAAAATGGTGACAATCTGCTGTCCGTGGGGGCCGGGATGACGCTCGCGGAGAGCCTGCGTCAGAAGCTCGAGGGCGCGATTGCGGCGGGACATCTGGAGCCTGGCAGCCGGCTTGACGAGCAGGAGATCGCGCAGCGCTTCGGGGTCTCGCGCACGCCGGTGCGGGAGGCGTTCCGCCTGATGGCCGCCAACAATCTGGTCGAGTTGCGCGGCCGGCAGGGCGCGACCGTCCGCGCCATCAAGGCGCAGGCGCTGATCGAGATGTTCCAGGTCATGGCCGAGCTCGAAGGGCTCTGCGCCCGGCTTGCCGCACGGCGCGTATCGCAGGCCTGGGGTGACGAGATTTCAGAGATCCATCAGAGACTTATATCTGCCAGCGAGACCGGCGGCATCGATCTGTTCTACGATATCAATCAGGAATTCCACGAGGCGATCTACGAGGCCTCGCGCAACGCCTTCCTGGCCGACCAGACCCGCAAGCTGCGCAATCAGGTGGCGGCCTATCGGCGCCGGGTGACGCGGATGCCGAACCGGATCGCCGATACGATCCGTGAGCACGAGGCGATCATGCAGGCGATCCTCGCCCATGACGCGGAGCGGGCGCACAGCGCGATGCGCGATCACGTCAACCTGCTCGGCGACAATCTGCTGGACTTCCTGGCCGCCTTCGAATGACCAGCCGGCTCTTGGTATGCAAATTGCTTGATATTGTATATCAAGATTTGCATTCTGGAGACGTTGCGTGGAACTGAAGCTCACGAACAAGACGGCGCTGGTCACCGGTGCGTCCAAGGGTATCGGGCTTGCGGTCGCCGAGGTGTTCGCCGCCGAAGGGTGCCACCTGCATCTGGCGGCCCGGAACGGCGAGGCCATGATCCAGGCCAAGCGGGACCTCGAGGCGCGCCATGGCATCAAGGTCACCGTTCATGCGCTCGACCTGTCGAGCACCGAGGCGATGGAGCAGCTCGCCGCCGCGGTCGGCGACATCGACGTCCTCGTCAACAATGCCGGCGATATCCCGGCCGGATCGCTGGAGATCCTCGATGATGCCGCCTGGCGCCGCGGCTTCGACCTCAAGGTGTTCGGCTACATCACGCTGTCGCGCCTCTATTATCCGCGCATGAAGGGCAAGGACGGCGTGATCATCAACATCATCGGCAATTCCGGTGAGAACTGGGATGCGAGCTACATCGCGGGCTCGACCGGCAATGCGGCGCTGATGTCCTTTACCAAGGCGCTCGGCGGCAGGAGCCTCGATCACGGCGTGCGCGTCGTCGCCGTCAATCCGGGGCCGGTCGCCACCGACCGCATGCTCAAGATCATGAAGCGCAAATCCATCGACATGCTCGGCGACGAGAGCCGCTGGGAGGAGCTGTTCGACAAATATCCCGGCAAGCGTCCGGCGACGTCGGAGGAGGTCGCCGATCTGGTCGCCTTCCTGTCCTCGCCAAGGGCCGCCTACATCACCGGCACGGTGGTGACGATCGATGGCGGCATCGCCTCCCGCGGCTCCGTGATCTGAGGCGGCGTAGCGATGCCTGAATCCGCAGCACTGATCCGCAACCGTTATTTCGACGAGCTGTCGGCGACGCCGGGGCTCTACTGGCTCGGCCAGAACACCAACCACATCGAAAGCCACCCCGCGGTGCGCGAGGCGATGCTGCGCTCGATCGAGCAGGGCGAGTTCAACGCCTATGCCCCGCCGCTCGGCTTCGAGGCGCTGCGCCGCGCGATCGTCGCCGATCTCGGCACGCCCGGTGCGGAGGCGCTCGTCACCGAAGGCGGCGTCAATGCGCTGGCGATGATCTGCCGGGCGCGCTGCAAGCCCGGCACCACGCTGGTGACCACCGATCCGACCTGGAAATGGCCGTGCCTGTTCGCCCGCCAGCAGGGCGCCGAGGTGATCGAGATCCCGATCTACGATCCCGCCTGCAATTACCGGCTGACGGCCGCGGCGCTGAAGGCCCATGTCGACGAGCGCACCGCGATCATCTATCTCGTCGATCCCAACAATCCGCTCGGCATCCGCTATACGCGCGAGGAGATCGAGAGCTTTGCCGCGATCGCGCGCGATTGCGGCGCGCTGCTGGTGCATGACTGCACCTACCGCGATTTCGCCGATGGCCACACCCCGGCGCTGCACGTGGCGCCGCAAGGCGCCGTCGTCTCCATGAGTTTTTCGAAATGGCTCGGGCTCGCCGGCTTGCGCATCGGCGCACTCGTGGCCGCGCCTGACCTGTTCGAGGAGCTGGCACAGGTCTCCACCAGCGTTCTCGGTGCCAGTGTGATTGCCCAGCGCGCGGCGCAGGCGGGTCTTTCGGTCAAGGCCGAATGGATGAAGAGGGTGCGGAGCATCGACCGGGCCAACAAGGCCATGATCGGTGAAGCCGCTGCCGCGATCGAAGGGCTGGCGCTGCCGATCATGCCGTCGCACGGAAATTTCCTGGTGCTGGAGACCATCGCGGCGGGGATCCGCCCCGAGGCGCTGGTCGAATGCTATCGCCGGCAGGGCATCATGATCCGCCAGGGTACCTACCACACGCAGCGTTTCGGCGACCGGTTCGTGAAGGTCTCGACCTCCGTGCCGTCAGGCTGGGTCGAGAAGTTCTGTACGCTGTTGCCGGAGATGGTGGCGCAGGCGCGCATGCTCAACGACCTGCCGCCGCAATTCTAGGGACGATGCCGATGACGATGATCACGACCAAGGACGGCGTGAAGCTCTATGTCGAGCAGGCGGGCGAGGGCACGCCGATCCTGTTCATCCATGAATTCGGCGGCAATCACGCCAGCTGGGAGCCGCAGCTCCGCTACTTCAGCCGCCGTCACCGCTGCATCACCTACGCCGCACGCGGCTATCCGCCATCGGATGTGCCGGAGAGCGTGGAGGCCTATTCGCAGGCGCTCGCCGCGGACGATGCGGTTGCGGTGCTGGATGCGTTGAAGATCGAGAAGGCGCACATCGTCGGGCTTTCGATGGGCGGCTTCTGCACGGTGCATTTCGGGTTGCGCACGCCGGAGCGTGCGCTGTCGCTCACGGTCGCCGGCGCCGGCTATGGCTGCGAGAAGGAGCACGAAGACTATTTTCGCGGCGTCTCGCTCGAGGTTGCCGACAATTTCGAGCAGCAGGGCGCCAAGGAATTCTCCAAGATCTACGCGCTGGGCGCGAGCCGCGTACAATTCCAGAACAAGGATCCGCGCGGCTGGCAGGAGTTCGCCGATCGCCTCGCCACCCATTCCGATCGTGGTGCTGCCAACACCATGCGCGGCGTGCAGGCGCGGCGGCCGTCTTTCTACGATCTCGAAGACGGTTTGAAGAAAATCATGGTGCCGACGCTGGTCGTCGTCGGCGACGAGGACGACCACTGCCTGCAGCCGGGCATCTTCCTGAAGAAGACGCTTCCGGCCTGTGGCCTGTCGGTGTTTCCCAAGACCGGCCATACCCTCAATCTCGAGGAGCCCGCGGCGTTCAACGCGCTGCTCGCCGAATTCCTGGCCCAGGTCGAGGCCGGGCGCTGGCTGCCGCGCGATCCGCGCGCGCTGCCGGGCCAGATCATGCGCACGAAGTAAGACCGATGGCTGCCAACTCCCTGATCGATCCCGATCGGCTCTGGACGCGATTGATGGCGCTGGCCGAGATCGGGGCGACGCCCGCCGGTGGTGTCGACCGTCAGGCCCTGAGCGATGGTGAAATCGCGGCCTGGCATCGCGTGATCGCCTGGGCGGTGGAAGCGGGCCTGACGGCGTCGACCGACGCGGCCGGCAATCTGTTCCTCACGCTCGCCGGACGTGACCGTGCGGCGCCGCCGCTGCTGGTCGGCAGCCATCTCGACAGCCAGCCGACCGGCGGCAAGTTCGACGGTGCGGCCGGCGTGATGGCGGCGCTCGAGGTCGTCGCCTCGCTCGCCGCGCGGGGCGAGATGCCGGTGCGTGACGTCATCGTGGTCGCCTGGATGAACGAGGAGGGCTGTCGTTTCGCCCCCGGCATGATGGGCTCGGAAGCGTTTGCGGGCGAGCGCAGCCTTGCGGCCATTCGCGCTGCGCGCGATGCCAGCGGCATCAGCGTCGGCGAGGCGCTGGACCGGCTCCATGCGGCCTTTCCCGATCTGCCGCACAGGCCGCTCGGCTTTGCCGTCGGCGCCTATCTCGAACTGCACATCGAGCAGGGCCCCTTGCTGGAAGCGGCGGCATGCACGATCGGCGTCGTCACCGGCATCCAGGGCAAGAAGACCTTTCAGGTGGTGGTCGAAGGCGCCGAAGGACATGCCGGGACCCTGGCTCAGCAGGACAGGCGCGATGCGCTCGCCGCGTTCGCCCGGATGGCGGCCGCACTCGATGCCGAGATCGGCGCGATCGATGCCGACATCAAGTTCACCATCGGCCGCGTCACGGTCGAACCCAACGCGCCGTCGGTGGTGCCGTCGCGGGTGACCTTCAGCATCGATCTGCGCCATCCGGACAATGCTGTCCTTGGGGCGGCGGGCGCGCGTATCGCGGCGCTCTGCAGCCGGCATGCGCCGCCGTGCCGGGTCACGGTGACGCCGCTGGTCGACGCGCCCTCCAATGCGTTCGATCCGCGCTTGCGGGCGCGGATCGCACGGGCCGCGCGCGACCAGGACGTCCCGGCCATGGCCATCCTGTCGGCGGCCGGCCACGACGCGCGCCATCTGAGCAAGCTGTGTCCGGCGGCAATGATCTTCATCCCCTGCCGGGACGGTGCCAGTCATGTCGAGCACGAATGGGCGGAGCCTGCCCATGTCGCCGCCGGTGCCTCGGTCCTGGCGGAGGTCTTGCATGGGCTTGCGTTTGCCGGGCAGCTCTTTGCCCCAGGCATGTGAGAAACTGCAATGA
>NZ_JBFULT010000094.1:0-16618 GCF_054049755.1 Bradyrhizobium sp. P5_C11_2 | reverse complement strand
TGGCGGGTCCCGGCGTGTTCGGCGGCTATCTCAACGACACCCACAACAATGGTGCCTTCGTCGACGAGGTCTGGGTCAATTCCGGCGATCTCGGTCGGCTCGATGCCGACGGTTATCTCTGGATCACCGGCCGCGCCAAGGACCTTGTGATCCGCGGCGGCCACAACATCGATCCGGCGCCGATCGAGGAGATCATGTTCCAGCACCCGGCCGTCGGCTTCGCCGCCGTGGTCGGCCAGCCCGACGCCTATGCCGGCGAGCTCCCCGTGGGTTACGTGCAGCTCAAGCCGGGCGCGACGGTTGAGCCGGGCGAACTGGAGGCGTGGGTGCGCGAACGCACGCCGGAACGCGCCGCCAATCCCGTGCAGATCATCCCGATCGACCCGATGCCGGTCACCGGCGTCGGAAAAGTGTTCAAGCCGCAGCTGCGCTGGGACGCGGCGCAGCGCGTCTTCACCAAGGTGCTCGCGCCGCTCGCCGAGCGCGGCATCGATTGCAAGGTCAAGGTCGGCGCCCATGGCAGCCACGGCTCGATCGCAACGGTGACGGTTGTGGGCACGCCGGAAGTCGAGCGGGGGGCGGTTGCCGGCGAGGTGCACAAGCTGCTCGCCCCGTTCGTGATGCGGCATGAGGTGGTCTTCGGCTAACTGGAGCAAGCCCAATGGGGTCGCGCACGGCGCGGCCCCAACTCTTCCGATTGGACAACGCGTTGCCGCTACCCGCGGATCGCCGCATTGGCCCTTTCGGCTGCGCCTGTCATCGCATCCTTCGCCGATTTCGCACCGTTGACCACTTCATTGACGCCGATCATGAAGGCGTCGAGGATCAATCGCGATTGCGGATGGAAAAGGATCGCCTTGGCGCGGTCGACGTCGGCATTCTGCAGATTGGTCAGCGCCGCCTCGGCGGCTTGCGGGCCGAACGCCGTCTTGAAGCCCTCGCTCGACCAGGCCGACACGCGTGTCGTCGCCAGCCCCGCTGCAGCGGTCCGCAGCGAGGTCGCCTTGCTCGTCGCCCACAGCAGGAACAGGAAAGCCGCCCGCTTGTTTCGAGATCTGGAATTGATGCACGCCTGCCAGTGCGACATGAAGGGGACGGGTCCGCGACCGGCAAGATGCGGAAAGGTTGCAAACCCGGCCTGCCTGGCGACACGGCTCTTCGCGGGATTGGAGATGTCGGTCGCGAAGTTGCTGCTGTCGATCGCCATGGCCGTCCGCCCCTGCAGGAAGTCGTCCAGCACGTGGTACCATTCGTAGCTGCCGACGCCGGCAGGCCCGGCCTGACCGAGCAGCTGTCCGTACATCTCGACGGCCGCGATCCCCTCCGGGCTCGCGAAAGCAACCCTGTTGTGCTCGATCATGGCCCCACCGTAGGAGAACAGGAAGCCCATGGCCGGTGGGGAGGAATTGCCGCTGGCCTGGGCCCGCATCGCGATCCCCGACATCCCGTTGGTCTTGACCGCCTTGGCGGTGACAAGCAGCTCCTCGAAAGTCTGGGGAATCGGCAGGTCCTTGGCTGCCAACGCATCGCTGTTGATGAACAGGGTCATTGCCTCCGAGGTAATCGGGACGGCGTACCGTTCGCCGTCCGACCACAGCGGGAAGGCTCGGGCCGTCTTGAGCAGGTCGCTCTCGTCATACCAGCCGGGGTCGGTCAGCGACCTCTGGGAATAATAGCCGTTCAGTGGCTCAACCCATCCGTTCGAGATGCCTTGGCCATAGGTCGTGAACATGAAGACGTCGGGCGTGCTACTGCCGCGAGCGAGCCTGACCGGCAGCGCGCCGAGATAGGTGGTTTCCAGTTGGAAGTCGATGGTGACGTTGATGCCGGTGAGTATGGTGAATTCCGGCAACAGCGGCGTGATCGCATTCGACCACGGATGGATCGCGCCCGAAAGTGCGAGCGTCTGTCCCGCAAATTGCTTCCAGTCGATCGCGGCGTTGGCGTAAGCCGCAGCGGTATCCTCGGCAAAGCTCCAGCGCGGCAGCGCGGTAAGGCTCGCGCCAGCCGCCCCCAGTCCCTTGATGAAACTGCGCCGGCTCGCCGGATGGCTCAATGAGTTTTCACCCTGTGCCATGATGATGCTCCTTGAAGCAACCAAGGGCATTCATCCATAGCACACGCACGGGGCCGCGGCCCTGCGACATCACGGCCCTTACGCCTGGCGTATCCGATGAATGTCGGGTTCCCGACCTCCCTATCCGTGCTATTGTCCTATCATGCTCTGGCGTCGGCACCAGAACACGCGCGGTCACACGAGCATCGAAGACCCACGGCCAATGTCCGTTCCTGTTCGGGCCCTGCCTCTGCGATGGTTTGCTCGTCCGCTGATCCTTGCGGTCGCAGTGCTTATGACCCTGTTTGCCGCGACCGGCTTCCTCGGCCTGCAATATTGGCAAGAGCGGCAAGCAGCTCATCGCTTCACCGAGCATAGCCGCCAGGTACTCGAAACGCTCGACCGGCTGCGGGCGATCGTCGCGGAACTGGAGACCGAAAGGCGCGGGTATCTGATGACCCTCGACCCCGCCTATCTCAAGGCCTACGGCGTCTCTGACGAAAGTGTACGACGGGAGGCTCAGGCGCTGCAGACGCTGGTCGCGGACGATCCGTTGCAGGGCCTTCGGGCCGGACATCTGGCACTGACCGTTGCAGCGACGCTGCGCGAGATCGACGAGCTGCTGAAGTCGGCCGGCACGTCCGGGCTGGCCGCGCTGGCAATGATCCGCAGCATGGACGAGATCCGCTCGCAAATCGACCAGATGGTGGATCACGAGCGCTTTCGGCTCGCCGGCCGGGAGGCGCGCGCCGAAGCATTCGAGCGACGCTGGACCTGGCTGATCGCCGGCGCCGTTGTCCTCGTGGTCGCGCTGGCCGGAGCGGCGCTGGCGCTCGCGCGGCTCGAAGCGAAACGGCGGAGAAAGGCGACCGAGGAGAACATCCAGCTCCAGAGTGATCTCGCCGCACGGGATATCAAGATCAGGCGCCTGTTCGACGCCAACATCATCGGCATCATCATCTGGGAAGTCGAGGGGCGCATTCTCGAGGCCAACGATGCATTCCTGCGCATCGTGGGATACGACCGGGAAGATCTCACCTCAGGGCGCCTGCATCGGACCGACCTCACGCCGCCGGAATGGCGCGACCGCGATTTGCATACCGTGGCGGAATTGAAGCGGGTCGGGACCGCCCAACCATTCGAGAAGGAGTATGTGCGGAAGGATGGAAGCCGTGTGCCCGTGCTGATCGGCGGGACCATGTTTGGAGAAGGTACCGATAGAGGCGTCGGCTTTGTCCTTGATCTGACGGCTCTCAAGCGGGCGGAAGCCGAAGGCCGCGAACACGAGCGGCGCTACCGTGAAGCGCTGATGGAACTCGCGCACGCAAATCGCGTCACCACGATGGGGCAACTGACCGCTTCGATTGCCCATGAAGTCAACCAGCCGGTCGCCGCGATCGTGGCGAACGCCGAGGCCGGGGTGAATTGGCTGGAGGCTCAACCGCCAAATCTGGAGCGGGTTCGACAGACGCTCGACTGRATCACCAATGACGGCATGCGAGCCGGCGATATCATCAGTCGGATCCGGGCGCTTATCAGGAACGCGCCCCCGCAAAAGGAGAATCTGGAGATCAACCAGGCGGTGCTTGACGTCATCGCTCTGACCCGTAGCGAAGCGTTCAAGAACGGCGTGTCGGTGCGAACGCAATTTGCCGAGGGCTTGCCGCCGGTTCAGGCAGATCGGGTCCAGCTTCAGCAAGTGATGCTCAACCTGATCGTCAACGCGGTCGAGGCGATGGGCGCGGTCAGCGAGGGGGGACGCGAGTTGCTGATCAGCACCGGCAGGGACGCATCGAACGGCGTGCACGTCACCTTGCGGGATTCCGGTCCGGGCCTGGACTCGAAGAACGTGGAGCGCCTGTTCGAAGCCTTCTACACCACCAAGCCCACCGGCATGGGTATGGGGCTCGCCATCTGCCGCTCGATCATCGAGGCGCATGGCGGACGGATGTGGGCCGGCGCAAACGAACCTCGGGGCGCCGTCTTTCAGTTCACCCTGCCTCTCGCGCCGGACGAGACCGCGTCTCGCCTGCTGAGCGCGGAGCCAGCGAGTCTGCGCTCTGCGGCCCGATGATGACGTGCACAAGCTACTCGCGCCGTTCGCGATGCGCACGAGGCGGTGCACGCGTAGGTAGGCTCGAGCCGATCAGCTTAGCCCACGGTCTCATCGAGAGCGGCGCTTGGCCGCATTAGCCATGTGTCCGCTTTGGCGACTTTGTGTGAGGCGTATCACAGAGGGGTATTTCAATTCGGTGATGCTCCGAATAGTCTCAGGGAATTGCATCCGGGGGGACGCAAGTGATTCCGTTTCGGCTTTTTGCTTTGTTGATGTTTGCCATTGGCCTTGGCTGCGGATCGGCACATGCCGACCGGCGGGTCGCGCTCGTCATCGGCAATTCCGCCTACAAGAGCGCGCCGAAGCTCGGCAATCCCGTGAACGATGCCACCCTGGTCGGCGGCATGTTCAAGAAGGCCGGCTTCGATTCCGTCGACGTCAGGCTGGATCTCAGTGCCAGCGAGATGCGGCGCATGTTGCGCGAGTTTGCCGGCAGGACCCGCGATGCGGAGATGGCGGTGATCTATTACGCCGGCCACGGCATCGAGCTCGACGGAACCAACTATCTCATTCCGACCGACGCGACGCTGGAGACGGACGGCGACGTTCTCGATGAGACCATTCCGGTCGAGCGCGCGCTGTTCGCGGTGGAGCCGGCCAAGCAGCTGCGCCTGATCATCCTGGACGCCTGCCGCGACAATCCGTTTTCGAAGACGATGAAACGCACACTGGCTTCGCGCGCGGTCGGTCGCGGCTTGGCCAAGGTCGAGCCGACCAGCCCCAACACCATGATTGCCTTCGCGGCAAAGGCGGGTTCGACGGCCTCCGACGGCGATTCCCGCAACAGCCCGTTCGCCATCGCGCTGGTCGAGCACCTGCCGAAGCCCGGACTTGATTTGCGCAAGGCCTTCGGCTTCGTGCGCGACGACRTGCTCAAGAGCACGGCCTACAAGCAGGAGCCCTATGTCTACGGCTCGCTCGGCGGCGATGACGTGCCCCTGGTTGCGGTCAAGCCGGCCGCGACCGGGCCGCAGGCCAACCCACAGGATGCCATTCGCAGGGATTATGAACTCGCGCTCCAGCTCGCGACGCGGGACGGTTGGGAAGCCTTCCTGGCGGCATATCCGGACGGCTTCTACGCCAATCTGGCCAAGGGCCAGTTGAACAAGATCGGAGCCGAAGAGACGCGCGCGTCGGCTGAACAAAAGGCCAAGGCAGCCGAGCAGGAAAAGGCGAGGCTCATTGCCGAACGCGCCCAGAAGGCCGAGCAGGACAAGGCGGCAGCCGCCGCCAAGGCCGCCGAAGAGGCACGCATCGCGGCCGAGAAGCAGAAGCAGATCGAACAGGCGAGGGCGGACGCGGCCGAGCAGCAGCGCAAGGTGGCCGAAGCCGCCGCGGCGAAAGCGCTGGCCGAGAAGCAGGCGGCGGAGAAGGCCAAAGCCGAGCTCGCCGCGAGGCAGGCCGCGGAAAAGGCGGCGACCGAGCCGGCTGCAAAGCCGACAGCGGATCGGCAGATGCCCGAGGCCGGAAGCCAGAAAGTGGCTGCCCTCTCGCCTCCGCCGGAATCCAATTTGTCGGCAGCTGATCTGGCCAAATCCGTGCAGAGCGAATTGCGCCGCGTCGGCTGCCTGTCCGCCACTTCCGACGGCGACTGGAGCGCCGCCTCGCAGCGCTCGCTGGCACTGTTCAACAAATACGCCGGCACCCAGTTCGACGCGAAGCTTGCGAGCGTCGACGCCCTCGATGCACTGAAGGCAAGGCCGGGGCGGGTCTGCCCGCTCGTCTGCAATTTCGGTTTCAAGGCCGACGGTGATCAATGCGTCAAGATCACCTGCCGCGCCGGTTATCGCGTCGGTGACGACAACGAGTGCGAGAAGATCCAGGAGAAGAAGCCGGTCGCCTCGCGTGAGGAATCGCGGAAGCGCGACCAAGGCCGGAAAGAAGCGGAATCTGCTGCGCCGAAGTCACAGGCCTCCGGACAGATGATCTGCAACAACGCCGGTTGCCGGCCAGTCGGAAAGGGTTGTCACCTCGGGCCGGTCCCGAATGCAAACGGCAGCGCCAAGATCACCGGTGAGGTCTGCAACTGATGGCCAGGCATGCCCTCCGAAATCGCGCCATCGGGCTTAGGGCTCTGGTTTTTCTTGTTGTTGCGGGCTGCCTCGGCTGCAGCCCGGCTCTCGCCGACAAGCGCGTTGCGCTCGTCATCGGCAATTCGGCCTATAAGAGCGCGCCGAAGCTCGGCAATCCCGTGAACGATGCGATCCTGATGGGCAGCATGTTCAAGAAGGCCGGCTTTGACGCGGTCGACGTCAAGCAGGACCTGAACGCGCCCGAAATGCGCAAGGCGTTGCGCGAGTTCGGCGCGCGAACCCGAGATGCCGATGTTGCGATCGTCTACTATGCCGGCCACGGCATCGAGGTGGACGGCACCAACTACCTGATCCCGATCGATGCCGCGCTCGAGACCGACACCGACGTCTACGACGAGGCGCTGCCGATCGACCGCGTGCTGGTGAGCATCGAGCCCGCCAAACAGCTTCGGCTCGTCATCCTCGATGCGTGTCGCGACAACCCTTTCTCGAAGACGATGAAGCGCACGGTGGCCTCGCGCGCGATCGGGCGCGGTCTTGCCAAGGTCGAGCCGACCAGCCCGAACACGATGATCGCGTTTGCGGCCAAGGCAGGCTCGACGGCATCGGATGGCGATGCCCGCAACAGCCCGTTTGCGATAGCGTTGACCGAGCATCTCCCGAAGCCCGGACTCGACCTGCGCAAGGCGTTCGGCTTCGTGCGTGACGACGTGCTGAGGAGCACCGCGAACAAGCAGGAACCCTTCGTATACGGCTCGCTGGGCGGCGATGACGTGCCGCTGGTTCCTGCCAAGCCGGCCGCAACCGGTCCGCAGGCAAATCCGCAGTCTGAGCTCAGGCGAGACTATGAGCTTGCGCTCCAACTCGGCACGCGGGACGGCTGGGAAGCGTTCCTGGCGCAATATCCCGAAGGTTTCTATGCGAACCTGGCCAAGGGCCAGCTGAACAAGATCGGCGCCGAAGAGACGCGCGCGTCGGCTGAACAAAAAGCCAAGGCAGCCGAGCAGGAAAAGGCGAGGCTCATCGCCGAGCGCGCCCAGAAGGCCGAGCAGGACAAGGCGGCCGCGGCGGCGAAGGCCGCCGAAGAGGCGCGGATCGCGGCGGAGAGGCAAAAGCAGATCGAGCAGGCGCGAGCCGAGGCGGCCGAGCAGCAGCGCAAGGTGGCCGAGGCGGCAGCGGCGAAAGCGCTGGCCGAGAAGCAGGCGGCGGAGAGGGCCAGGGCCGAGCTCGCCGCCAAGCAGGCCGCGGAGAAGGCGGCGGCCGAGCCGGCCGCAAAGCCGGCCGCCGATCGACAGATGCCTGAGGTGGAGAACCAGAAAGTGGCGGCTCTGTCGCCTGCGCCGGCTCCTGCGCCACCGGCGGCCGATCTGGCGAAATCCGTGCAGAGCGAACTGCGCCGCCTCGGCTGCCTGTCCGCCGCCGCTGACGGCGACTGGAACGCCGCATCGCAGCGCTCGCTGACACTCTTCAACAAATATGCCGGCACCCAGTTCGACGTGAAGCTCGCCAGCGTCGACGCGCTCGATGCACTGAAGGCAAAGCCGGGACGGGTCTGCCCGCTGGTGTGCAATTTCGGCTTCAAGGCAGACGGCGATCAATGCGTGAAGATCACCTGCCGCGCCGGCTATCGCGTCGGCGACGACAACGAGTGCGAGAAGATTCAGGAAAAGAAGCCGGTCGCGACGCGCGAGGATTCGAAGAAGCGCGACCAAGGCCGGAAGGACGCGGAATCTGCTGCCCCAAAGTCGCAAGCCTCAGGACAGATAATCTGCACGAGTGCCGGATGTAGGCCGGTCGCCAAGGGGTGTCGGATTGTGCGAGRTCCAAGGCCGGGTAGCTCCGGGATGTCGCAAGCGGAAGTCTGCAATTAGCCATGCATCGCTAGCGCTCTGTGCAACGTGTCGAACTCTCACGGGTTGCTCGAATGTCGTTCGGCTCTCCTGTGCGTTCGACAGCGCGTAGACGGGTTAGCTCAGCGGATGCGTGCAGTATCGCAGGGTGGGTTAGCCGAAGGCGTAACCCACCACTGTTTGTCTCCGCAGAAATTAAAGAGGTGGATTACGCCTTCGGCTAATCCACCCTACAGACCTCCTACGCCGGCATCGTCGTCTCGATCAGGCGCACCCAATATGACGCGCCGTGGCCGAGGATGTTGTCGTTGAAGATATAGGACGGGTGATGGCACTCGTTGCCGTCGCCCATGCCGACCAGGATCATCGCGCCGGGGCGCGCTTCCAGCATGAAGGAAAAATCCTCGGCGCCCATCATCGGAATGAACTTCTCGTTGACGCGCTCGGCGCCGACGATGTCGCGGGCGACCCCGGCGGCAACGCCGGCTTCGCGCGCGTGGTTCATTGTCACCGGATACATGCGCGTATACTTGGTCTCGGCCGAGCCGCCATAGGCGCGCGCGACGCTGTCGGCGACTTCGCCGATGCGGCGCTCGACCAGATCGCGCACCTCGGGGTCGAGCGTGCGCACGGTGCCGGCGAGCTCGGCCACCTCCGGGATGATGTTGAAGGCCGTGCCGGCGTGGAATTGCGTGATCGAGATGACGGCGGATTTGAGCGGATCGACGTTGCGGGCGACGATCGATTGCAGCGCGCCCACGATCTGCGAGCCGATCAGCACGCTGTCGATCGCCTTGTGCGGGCCGGCGCCGGCATGGCCGCCCTTGCCGTGAACGGTGATCTGGATGTTGTCGGAGGAGGCGAGCATCGCGCCCGGCGTCGTTGCGAAATGGCCCTCCGGCAGGCCCGGCATGTTGTGCATGCCGTAGACCTCCTGGATGTTCCAGCGCGTCATCAGGCCGTCCTCGACCATCGCCTTGCCGCCACCGCCGCCTTCTTCGGCCGGCTGGAAGATCATCACGGCGGTGCCGTCGAAATTGCGCGTCTCGGCGAGATATTTTGCCGCGCCCAAGAGCATCGCAGTGTGGCCGTCATGGCCGCAGGCGTGCATCTTGCCGGGGACCTTTGACGCATAAGGCACGCCGGAAGTTTCCATGATCGGCAGTGCGTCCATGTCGGCACGCAGGCCGATGGTCTTGCCCGAGGCCGACTTGCGGCCGCGGATCACGCCGACCACGCCGGTGCGGCCGATGCCCGTCACCACCTCGTCGCAGCCGAACTCGCGCAATTTGTCGGCGACGATGCCGGCGGTGCGGTGGACCTCGTAGAGCAGCTCCGGGTTCTCGTGGAAGTCATGGCGCCAGGCGGCCATTTCGTCGGACAGGGCGGCGATGCGGTTGACGATGGGCATGAGGGGATCCGTTCTTCTTTGGTTTTCTTGTCATTCCGGGGCGATGCGTAGCATCGAACCCGGAATCTGGAGATCGTCGTGCGAGATTCCGGGTTCACGCTTCGCGTGCCCCGGAATGACGACAAAAATCAGCTTTCCCCGAACACGCGCTTGAAGATCGTGTCGACGTGCTTGAGGTGATAGCCGAGGTCGAACTGCTCCTCGATCTCGGCGTCGCTGAGATATTTCTTCACCTCGGCGTCCTGCTTCAGGAGCTGAAGGAAGTCGCCTTCGCCGCGCCAGACCGGCATGGCGTTGCGCTGCACCAGCTTGTAGGCGTCCTCGCGGCTCGCGCCCTTCTGGGTCAGCGCAAGCAGCACGCGCTGGGAGTGGACGAGGCCGCCGAGGCGGTCGAGATTCTTCTGCATGTTGGCTGGGTACACCAGGAGCTTGTCGATCAGGCCGGCCAGGCGCACCAGCRCGAAGTCGAGCGTCACGGTCGCATCGGGGCCCATCATGCGCTCGGCGGAGGAGTGCGAGATGTCGCGCTCGTGCCAGAGCACGACGTTTTCCAGCGCCGGCGTCACATAGGCGCGGACCATGCGGGAGAGGCCGGTGAGGTTTTCCGACAGCACCGGGTTGCGCTTGTGCGGCATCGCGGACGAGCCCTTCTGGCCTTCCGAGAAGAACTCTTCGGCCTCCAGCACCTCGGTGCGCTGCATGTGGCGGATCTCGAC
This sequence comes from Bradyrhizobium sp. P5_C11_2, assembly GCF_054049755.1. Lineage (NCBI taxonomy): Bacteria > Pseudomonadati > Pseudomonadota > Alphaproteobacteria > Hyphomicrobiales > Nitrobacteraceae > Bradyrhizobium > Bradyrhizobium sp. P5_C11_2. Next base: position 6,436 of record NZ_JBFULT010000094.1, on the reverse strand, counting down.
CGCGATCCGCTCGACCGAGGAGGCGATCACGCCGAGGGTCGAGAAATACATCGCGTGGCGGTCACGCGGGATCACCTGGGTCGAGATCGGCTCGGGCACGAGGCCCATGGCCTTCGCGACATGCTCTTCGACGCGCGGATCGATCTGCGCGAAGGTGCCGACCGCGCCGGAGATGGCGCAGGTCGCGACTTCCTTCCGCGCCGCGATCAGGCGCTCCTTGGCGCGCGAGAATTCGGCGTAGGCATAGGCGAGCTTGAGGCCGAAGGTGACCGGCTCGGCATGGATGCCATGGCTGCGGCCGATGGTCGGCGTCATCTTGTGCTCGAACGCGCGCTTCTTCAGCGCCGCCAGCACCTTGTCGAGGTCGGCGAGCAGCAGRTCGGCGGCGCGGGTGAGCTGGACGTTGAGGCAGGTGTCGAGCACGTCGGAGGAGGTCATGCCCTGGTGCACGAAGCGCGCTTCGGGGCCGACGATCTCGGCGAGGTGGGTCAGGAACGCGATGACGTCGTGCTTGGTCTCGCGCTCGATCTCGTCGATGCGGGCGACGTCGAAGGTGGCGTTCCGGGCCTTGTCCCAGACCGTCTTGGCGGCCTGTTTCGGGATCGTCCCAAGCTCGGCCAGCGCGTCCGCCGCATGCGCCTCGATCTCGAACCAGATCTTGAACCGGGTCTGCGGCTCCCAGATCGAGGCCATTTCCGGGCGGGTATAGCGGGGGATCATGCGACGGCTCCAGGAAGGTGGGCGGGCGGCCCAAGGGGGCGGCGCCGGCCAAATTGCTTTTTACGCCGTGATTTAGCAGAGCGGGGAGGGCGAAACAAACGTCGGGGGCAAGGTAGTGGGGGATTGAGCGGGCTGGCCGGAAATTATCGGACCCCGGGACACGGCGGCCGACGGGCTGGCCGCCCCTGGGGGTGGAGGGGCGCCTACAGAAATTAATTGTCAATCACGGATCATTGACTGACAGATATTGAAATCTGTCAGCGTGACGTGTATATCCGTTCTCGCACGCTCCGATTGGGCGTCCCACGGCTACCCCCGGAAGTCCCGACGTCCGAAACAAATGCGGATCGACGGACGAAATTGAGAGAGGGGACCGTGGACGAATGGAGACTTACGACTATGACGACCGAAATCATCAACTTGACCGGGACGATTGGGCATTGGCTCAATTTACTGGTGGCGCGCCAGATCGCGGCGCAGGCTGCAAAACTGCCTCATTAAGGCGAGAGCTTTCCGAAACGACCGGCACGGGCGCTTCGGAAGCAGCTCCATCGCCGGGTAACTGAGCCCTCAACGGGAACATGGTGCTGGCATGAATGAAGCCGTGATCTTGACGCCGGAGCGGATCCTCGAAGTCACCGAGGACGTGCTGCGGCGCTACGGGCTTGCCAAGGCCACCGTGGTCGACGTCGCCCGTGCGCTCGATGTGAGCCACGGCAGCGTCTATCGCCATTTCCCGAGCAAGGCCTCGCTGCGCGAGGCCGTCGCCAAACGCTGGCTGGATCGCATCGACGCGCCGTTGCTGGCGATCGCCGGGGAGCAGGGGCCGGCGCCGGCGCGGCTCGACCGCTGGCTGCGCACGCTGTTCGCCGCCAAGCGTTCGCGCGTGCTCGACGACCCCGAGATGTTCGAGACCTATCTGACGCTGGCGCGGGAGGCTTGCGCTGCCGTCAAGTGCCACAAGGACACCATGATCGACCAGATCGCGTCGATCCTGACCGACGGCGTGAAGCAGGGCGTGTTCGAGGTGAGCGACGCGAAGGTCACCGCGCGCGCCATCTTCGATGCGACGGTGCGCTTCCACCATCCGGCCCATGCCGACGAGTGGAAGGATGCCGATCTGCCGGCGCGCGTCGATGCGACGCTTGCGCTGCTGCTGCGCGGGTTGAAGGCAGGGTAGACCGCGACGCCTAACTTACCCTCTTGCCTTGTGAAGAAGCGCGTCCTCGGAGGGCGCGGCAGTTGTGTGCCTGCGCGGGTGAAGCGCGCCGTTGGCTGATGGAACGACCGGCGGGCTCTCCGGATATGCATTGACCGCGATTTCGACGACATCCTTTGACCGCTTCCGAAGGCGGTAGAATGTCAGCTCCTGGTCGAGCATGGGGCAGCGGAAGTGGACGACGGCCGTATCGGGCAAGCGGCAAAGTTCGTCGATGAGCTCGCCTACGGTGATGATCGGGGGATGGTCGACTGCCTTGTGATGAGCCTTACTCATTGCGATTCCTCCAATCTACTACTAACCGGAGCTGGATGGCCTCCGTTCCATCCCGCTCGGCAGATTCAAGAGCAACACGTCGCTTGAGGAATCCGGCAGCCCTGCTGCTAGATCTTCGTCAGCCCGCAAGCCGCCGCCAGCCGCACGAGCTGCGCGTCCGTGCGCGCGCCGGTCTTGGTCTTGATCAGATAGTGATAGTTCTGCACCGTCTTCACACTGAGATTGAGCTGCGCGGCGATCCGCTCGGTCGTGGCGCCGCTGGCGAATTGCCGCAAAATCTCGATCTCGCGTTCGCCCAGCTGATCCAGCGCCGAGCCGGCCGGCGACAGGCTTTCCTCGGCCAGGATATGCGCGATGTCGTCGCTCATGGCGCGTTCGCCGCGCGCGACGGCACGGATCGCGTTGACGACGGCGGAGGGCTCGCTGCTCTTGGTGACGAAGCCGCTGGCACCGGCATTGAAGGCGGCTTTCACCAGCACGGCCTCGTTGTGCATGGTGAAGACGAGAATGCGTGCCCGCGGACTGCGCGCGCGAATGTTGCGGATCGCCTCCAGCCCGCTCGCGCCGGGCATCGAGATGTCCATCACGATGACGTCGGGATCATGCGCCTTGAAGGCGCTGTAGGCGTCCGCGGCGTTGTCGGCTTCCGCCACGACATGCAGATCGCCCTGGCTCTCCAGCACGCGACGATAGCCTTGGCGGACGATCGGGTGGTCGTCGACCAGCAGCACTGAAATTCCCTTCACCGCAGCCTCGCTCATCGCGGCCTCACGCGGCGAGCGGGATCATGGCGGCGACGCTCAGCCCGCGATTGGCGGGCTGGATCGACAGCGACCCGCCGGCCGCGGCCAGGCGCTCGCGGATGCCGGTCAGACCGAAGCCGGCCGACTGCGCGACGCGTGCCGCATCGCCGCCGCCATCGTCCTCGACGCGGATCAGAAGCGCATCGTCCTCGCCCGGGTTCCGCTCGACGCGCAACGAGATCTCGCGCGCCGCGCCGTGGCGCAGCGCATTGGTCAGGCATTCCTGCGCGACGCGATAGGCGGTGGTGGCGGCGGCGCCGCTGATGTCGGTGAGGTCGCCCCTGAGGTCGAGCTGGATCGTCGGCTGCGTGGTGCTCTGCGAGCGCCAGCTGTCGACGAGATTGACGAGGCTCGCCTCCAACCCGAGCTCCTCGGGCAGGGGATTGCGCAGGCGTTTCAGCGCGTCGCGCAGCGACGCCATCAGCTGATGCGTGGCCTGCGAGATCATGCGCGCGTCCTGCGTGATGCCGTCGCCGCTGTTTTCCTTCGCGCCCACCATCTCGATCGTGTTGGCGAAGGCGAGGATGGCCGACAGATTCTGCCCGAACTCGTCGTGCAGCTCGCGGGCGAGCGCGCGCCGCTCGTCGTCGCGTATCTCGAGCAGGCGCCGCGTCAGCGCCGCGCGCTGTTCCGTGGCTTCTTCCAGCCGGCCGCCGAGCGCGTCGACGGCGTTGCCGATCATCGCAAGTTCCATCGAGCGGAAGCGCGGCAGCGGGGTCCGATACTGGCCGCGCGCCATGCGCTGCAAGGCGGTGACGATCGCGCGCGCCGGCGCCAGCGTGTGCGCGATCGCCAGCGAGGCGAGCAGCGCGATTGCCGCGGCCATCAAAAGGGCAACGTCGATCACGTTGAGGATGTATTCCCAGGCGAGCGAGATGGCCGCCGCGGCATCGGGTGTCGCAACCACCGTGCCGGCGGCGGCGGCGCGCGGGCTGACCGGCCTAACGACCTCGGCGTGGCTGCCGAGGAAGGTCGGCACGATGGCGGCAAACCAGCGCGGCGGCGCTTTGCCTAGCCCCTCGCTCTGGCCGCAGAGCGGCTTTTCGAAAACCGCCGCGGGCTGGAACTCGACGCAGACGCCGGGCGAGATCAGCTTCATCGTCTCCAGCGTACGCCAGTCCGGCACCGGCAGGAGATGCTCGCGCGTTCTGCTGCTGCGCAACAAGAGCTCGCGCCAATACAGCGCCTGAAGCGCCTGCGCGACCCGCTGCGCGGAGGCCGCAGTCGCCCGATCGACGCTGCGATAGGCGTCGAACGTGGCCCACACCGTGGCGGCTCCAAGGCAGAGCGCGACGATGAGAAGCAAGCGGGCGATAAGCTGAAGCACAAGGCGCATGCGATCACCCCAAAGTTTGGTAAGGTCAGACTAACAACGCCGCCGCGCCTTGCCAATTGCGGGGAATGGCCGGATCGCGGCTCGGGCAAATTTCCCATGCCGGATTGGGCATGGCTCTTTGGACCGGGCACGGCGGCTTTGATCTAATCTGCGGGGAATCGTCACAGGCCGGGAGCAGCGCAGCATGAGTTCGATCACGATTGGGCCGATCGCGGGCACTGCTGCCGACCCGTCCGAGCGCAGCGCGCTGCTGTTCTGGATGATCTTCACCGGGCTTTCGGTCTTTGCCCTCGTCCTGCTGTGGCGCTTCGGCCTGATCCACCTGATGCTGACCTCGGACCGGACCTACATTTCCAGCGTGATCGCGGTGCTCTATGTCGTCACCTGCGGTCATTGCTTCCTGCGGACGCGGGCGATCGCTCGTGAAGGCGCCGCGGCGCGGCGCTGCCGTGCGGTGCTTTCGGCGGCCGACGGCAGCAAGGCGCTCGATGCGAGCGCGACGGCATTGCCGCGCGGGCTGGTGCGCGATCACATCGAGAGCCTGGTGACCAAGGCCACGGCGCAGGATTACCGGCCGGTCGACCAGACGCTCCTGCTGCGGACGCTCGCCGACCGGCTGCGCGGGTCCAACGGCTTCGGTGCCTTCGTCTCGGACACGCTGATGAAGCTCGGACTGCTCGGCACCATCGTCGGCTTCATCATCATGCTGGCGCCGATCGCGGGGCTCGATGCCGCCGACAAGGTCGCGATGCGGTCGTCGATGGGGCTGATGAGCGACGGCATGGCGGTCGCGATGTACACCACGCTTGCGGGCCTCGTCGGCTCGATCCTGGTCCGCATTCAATACTACATGCTGGATGCCGCAACCCAGCGCGTGTTCTCGGATGCGGTGGTGCTGACCGAGACCTATGTGACGCCGGTGCTGGAGCGCAAGGGCGCCGGAATCCCGTCATGATGGATGATTTCGGTCTCTATCCGCGCGAGGAGCCGTTCGATCCGCTCGGCGTGATGCTGTTCAAGGCGCTCCAGGTGATCGCCTTCCTGTTCTTCCTCGCGCTGCTTGCCGTCTCCCCGGATGCCAAGGACGGCAAGATCGACTCCAAGGCGGAGTTCATGATCACGCTGGACTGGCCGGATAATCACCCCGACGATCTCGACCTGTTCGTGCAGGACCCCGCCGGCAACATCGCCTGGTACCGCCACCGCGAAGCCGGCTTCCTCACGCTCGACCGCGACGACCGGGGCGGGGCCAACGACTTCATCATTGTCAACGGCAAGAAGATCGCCTCGCCGATCCGCGAGGAGATCGTCACCGTACGCGGCATCGTCGCCGGCGAATACACCGTCAACGTCTCGCATTTCGTGGCGACGACCGGCGAGCCTGTCACGGCCAATGTGAAGGTACAGAAGCTCAATCCGACCGCGCAGGTGGTCTTCGACAACAAGTTCACGCTCGACCACACCGGCGACGAGAAGACCGCGGTGCGGTTCCGGCTCGATGGCGAAGGAAAGGTCGTCAACGTGGACCAGCGGCCGAAATCGCTGCTGGAGACGTTCCGCAACAGCTGGCGCAACGGCGCCGACATCGACCCGAGGACTCGGGTGAGGGTGCGCCGTGAGTAATCTGCAGACGGTCATCCTGACGCTGTCGATCGCCTACGCCGTCATCGGCGCGCTGTTGCTGGTCGTGCTGGTCTATGCACGCCTGCACTGGTCGTTGAAGGCGATCGCGGTGGTCGTGACCAGCGCCTTCTATGTGGTCAGCTTCACGGAAATGCGCGGGCTGCTGGGCTGGGCCAGCGCCGACCGGCTGCCGACCTCCTTCAAGCTGCTCCAGGCCCGTATCGTCGAGCCGCATTCGCTGGAGGGCGATCCCGGCTCGATCTATCTCTGGGTCGAGCAGCTCGACGAGGACAATCGCCCAAGCGGCATCCCCCGGGCCTTTCGCGTGCCCTACGACGACCGGCTGGCCGACAAGACCCACGCGGCGCAGAACGAGATCGCGGCCGGGCATCTGCAAGGCGGCCGCGCCGCCGATTTCGGCGGTGGCGACGGCAGCCTGATCGACATGGTCCGGGAATA